>JAQVIE010000050.1 GCA_028695895.1 Methanospirillum sp.
GCCAGTTCTTTGCCGCATCAGTCAGTTCCTTCTTTAATTTATCAGCATTACCAGTCATACAACCAATCTCCTTTCAAATAACCTGATAGTCAGGTAATCAAAAACCGAAAAATTACATGGTTCCGTATAGAGGGGTCTGACATTTTCATGTCACAGTGTCATCATAAACCAGCCGATGAGAAATCCAAGTATCGCTCCACCGTTCAGGGGTGGAAGCCCTGCCTGAGGTCTTCCTGAATGTACCGCATGGAGAAGGATACCAAGTCCTGCAAGAGATCCAAGTATTGCTCCTATCGCTGGAAGGCCCAACATTCCGATTCCACCCCCTGGAACAAATACAGCTGCTGATGTCACCAGAATTGATGGCATGATAAGATCCCCCAGACCCATCAGGTACGCAGCACGATCATGTTTCTGGTTTTTTTCTTTGGATTCATCCGGATTTATACTGCCCCCGACTCCGTCACGAATGAATGAGTACCCCTCCTTTTTCGGAACCACAACCATGATGGGCATCCTGCCTTCAATGACACCATCTGCGAGGGTGAGCATATGTTTTGTCTTATATACTGATATCGCGTCATATACTGCAAGAAGGATAAGGAGCAGGATTACCGGAACAGGTTCAAGTGATATGCCAAACATGGAGGCAACTCCGGCCGCGAGGAGAACACCCAGGATGTCAACGACATACCACTCAGGGTACTTCCATAACAGGAGGGTTGCTGCTCCGGCACATGCTGTTCCTAATAAAAAAGCAAGTTCTGCTGATATTATGAGTCCCAGTAAGCCGGAAAATACATAAATATATGCGATAAACAGGGATATCCGAATTATCCAGTTCAGAATATGTTTAAATTTGTATTTTATGAGGATAAGCATAAAGGCAGTGAACCCAAGAAGCATCACTATAAACCATATCGGATTTGAAAGCGACTCAGGATCTTCAAAAACCGCGTATCCGGAGGCAGTCATCGGTACTGCCAAAAGAACGGATCCAATTTCCACAGCAAGGAGCATTACCGGCATTGCAAGGATGGCAAAAAACTCCCGGATTTGTTCCTTCGATCTCATGATAACCAGTACTTACATCATGGGAGAACTACCTATCTGAATATATGGATGAACGGATCCTTCTGGCTGGTATAATCCCGCTTCTCCTGGTTTCATGCGGGTGTATCCTGATCGGATTTGCATACAGATTCCCATTTGAGGCGATTATCGGACTTCTCCTGATGACACTTCCAATACTTTTTCTTATGTGGTATACCCTTATCAGGGTTGAAAACCTTGCAACAGGGGTGAAATATCAGGGCAGAATTATCCATCGGGCAGTCGATGATCAGGCATCTGAAATGAAACGAAGATATGAAGAGTCTATACGAAAGATGATGGATGCTCATACAGAACTGACCAGAAGGGTGTACCGGTAGGCTTACCATGGGTGTAGCACTCAGAAACATTCTTACTGACTTTAAGCAACCTGCAGATCCTGATAAACTAAAAGGTGTGGCGGCAATTGATTCTTACAATGCACTTTACCAGTTTCTTTCCATAATAAGACAGCCGGATGGCACTCCGCTTATGGATGAGGAAGGAAGAATAACATCTCACCTCTCTGGTATTTTCTTTCGGACTGCCAATTTTCTTAGCCAGGGCATCCGCCCGGTTTTCATATTTGATGGCCAGCCACCAGATATGAAGAGTAAAACCATCCAGGAAAGAAAGGATATTCGTGAGGAATCAAAAGTAAAATGGGATAAGGCTAAAAGAGAAGGAGATCTTACCGGTGCATTCAGGTATGCCATGTCCAGTTCGGTTGTTGATGCATACATTCTCTCTTCTGCACGTACTCTTATCCAGTTGATGGGTTTGCCGGTAGTTGATGCCCCTTCTGAAGCAGAGGCGCAGGCCGCATACATGGCAGGCAAAGGCGATGCTGATTATGCTGTATCCCAGGATTATGATACTCTTCTCTTTGGAACTCCTGTCCTTGTCAGAAACCTGACCATATCAGGTAAAAGACGTTTTCATGGAAGACAGGTTACTGTTCAGCCTGAACGTGTTATTCTGTCAGATGTACTGACAAATCTTGAGATAACAAGGGAACAACTTATTGAGATTGCTATTCTGACCGGTACAGATTTTAATCCTGGCATCCGTGGAATAGGGGCTAAGACCGGGCTTAAAAAGGTTAAATCAGGAGATTTTGAATCTATTGTCAGGGAAAAACTGCCTGACTTTGATCCTGAACCGGTGAAGGATTTTTTTATGAACCCTCCTGTTACTGATTCATACTCAACTGAGATCAATCGAATTGATAGTGACGCTATAAGGTCATTTCTTTGTGATAAACACGGTTTTTCACCTGACCGTGTGGACCCTGTTCTTGAAAAAATCTCGAAAAAGGAGAAACAGAAAACCCTTGAGAGCTGGTTCTGATTTTTATTGCACTGCATGGCATTATAAACTGATACTCAGGATAATACAGAAGGTTTGAAATTATCAACAATTTCGTGACTTATTTTTATATTAGAAGTACAAACAGTTAAACGATTCAAAAACTGGTGAGGTTTCCGGTCAGATGCAGAGTAACAGGGGGTTTCGATTATTTTTTCTTATATTGGTGAGTGCAAGCATCTGTAGTTTTACGATATCCATAATTTATGCAGATGATCTGGAAGAGAATATCTTCAACGATACCGGTAATCTGTCTGCAGAATGGGTCGTTGATTTTGCTGCTTCTCCTTTTGAAGGGTATCCCCCTCTTTGTGTTCAGTTTACAGTTTCAGGTCCGGATGGAGAATATGTCTGGGACTTTGGTGACAGGGCAACCTCATATGCAAAAAACCCGGTTCATTGCTATAAACAAAAGGGTTCCTACTGGGTGAAACTTAAGTATTATTATGGTACGATCGCAGGGGAAGTCTCAAAGCCGGATTGTGTAAAGGTTGGTGACCCTGAGATGTTTGTTGACTTTTTTGCCGAGCCATCAGTAGGGCCTGCCCCTCTTACCACTCAGTTTACAGTTATTGGCAATCCGACAAATATAATCTGGCACTTTGGGGATGGCAGTGAGGATACGACTGAACTGAACCCTATGCATCAGTTCAGAGAGCCTGGAAATTACAGCCCGACCCTTACCTACTGCATATCAGGTTCCTGTAATAAAATATCAAAATTTAATTATATCGAGGTCAGTCCAGGCAATAAGGTAGACTTTCTCGCTGAAAGGCAGAATGGGACTGCTCCGGTATGCACCAGGTTTATTGTTTATGGAGAGGCAGACTCATTCAAATGGGATTTTGGAGATGGCACTACTTCATTTGAAAAAAGCCCGGTCCACTGCTACCCGGAGCCCGGAATTTATTCTGTGAGCATGACCTACACGGTAGATGGCGCTCCTTATACTATCACGAAAAACAGGTTCCTGAAATATGTGCCAGCCTGGGCACCTGATTTTACTTATAACCCAACTATGGGAGTTGCTCCTTTATGTGTCGTGTATAATGTTGTCAATCCCTCGCAATCATGGGAATTTGACTTTGGTGACAACAGTTTCGGCACAGGTGCACAGGCTACTCACTGTTATGGAAAAAACGGGAGTTATTTCCCGTCTCTTACTTATTGTTCCAATGAACTGTGTGAAGTAGTTGAGGGAAAAGAACCGGTTATTGTTCATCAACCACGTATCCTGATTTCTCAGGGAACTGTTCCAAATGAATATAAATTCAGCACTGATGCTCCGGAAAGGCTGGTATATTCCTGGGACTTTGATGATGGTGCAAGAGCTGACGGGCCTTCTCCCACACACAGGTATGAGACCGAAGGAACATTCCGTGTCTCGCTGGTTGTCACCGGAACATGTGGCTGCAATGCTGTAACTACAAAGGAACTGAAGATTAAACCCAAAGAAAACCTTGACTTTTCTGCCACACCTTTAGCTGGATGTGCTCCCCACTGTGTACAGTTTAATGAATTGTCCCCCGAGATTCCACTTTCCCGTATCTGGGATTTTGGTGACGGGGAGACCAGTACTGAGAAGAATCCGTTCCATTGTTTCAGGTTTCCTGGTCAGTATACGATAAGCCTGACTGATGTCTTTCCAAATGTCACAGAAAAAGAGGTGAAAGAAAATTATATTACTGCTCATGCAATACCAAACCCCTCATTTACTATGTTTCCTCCACACGGGGATGCTCCTCTGACAGTAAAGTTCACTGATACGACTATTGGTTATTCAGAAAAAAGATACTGGAATTTTGGTGACGGGACGTCCGGTTCGGAGAAAACAGTTGAACACAGGTTTGATGAACCCGGGGATTATAATGTGACACTGACGGTATGGGGTGCTGGAGACTGTTATGGAACTAAATCCCAGGTTATCCATGTCCTGAAAAAGGAAGATTCTCCCTTTGATTTTTCCGGCTTACCAAGGCGGGGTCAGGCCCCCCTTTGCACTTCATATAAAGTGACCGGACAAATCCAGCAGTCAGAACTTGAGTTTGGTGATGGACAGAAGACAAATGAACGCAATCCCTTCCACTGTTATAATACAGCCGGTATATATTCACCTGTCCTCCATGCCTGTGATTCAGTTACCGGGTGTGAGGATATTAAAAAACCTGCATATGTTGTTGCAGTATCTCCATATTATCTGAATATTACCCTCTTTCGTGGGTGGAATCTGGTTTCTGTTCCGATAACTCTTGAACCTGGCTATGATTCAATGGATATTCTTTCAGGGGTTGATACTGCAGGCCATTCTATCTTTTCATGGAACAGTTCAACCGGCTCCTGGATAAGACCTGCCATCACAGACCAGGTCTCTCCCCTGTCTGCATTTTTTGTTTATTCCTCTGACATGGTTCAGGTTCCAATAAGAATGTCAGATGAAGGACCAGAGTATAACCTGACCCGGTACCTTGATGCAGGATGGAACCTGGTGAGCTTTGCAGATGTGATGATGGTTTCAGCTGATGAAGCATTCCGTTCTGTTCAGGAGTTGTGGAGTTATGTAATCGGCTTTGATGCAGAGAAACAAAGATATGGTGTTCCGATTACGAATGGAGTTCTGAGTCGTGATACTTCCCTTGACCCAAGGCAGGGATACTGGATATTCATGAATGCAACAGCCAGAATGGTTGGAAAACAGTTATAACTGTTTCCAGACATGCATAAAACGCTGTACTGCGGTAATATGTCCGAAAATTCCAAATATCAATAAAATCCATGCAAAAATGGACATCCCGATAATAAGTGCAGATGATATGAGTGAAACGATTCCTGCTCCAATGAGGAGTATGAGCCTGTCAGCCCGTCCCAAAAATCCACCATAAAATCTGCCAATACCAACAGCCTGTGCCTGAGTTCCAAGGTATGATGCCATAAGAACACCGGTCAGACCAAAAACGCCGATCTGCCAAGGACAGAGCGGACCTGCAAATATTCCGCATATCATAAAAATATCTGCGTACCGGTCAACGGTGTGGTCAAGGAAGTCGCCTCTCAGACTCTGGATATTCATGGCCCGTGCAATAGAGCCGTCAAGTGCATCAAAAACTGCATTAAACAGAATGCATAATGTACCTATCCCTATTTCAGAAAAATAAAACCCAATTCCTGCTCCGGCTGCTGCAACCAGAGATATTGCTGTACAACAATCAGGAGTGATCTTCAGCCTGATACATGCAGCTACAACAGGATCGATGATCGGTTTTACATGGTCACGGTATGAGTCAAGGGTCATAACATATCACCGTATGAGATAAGCCAGTCAACAATTCCGACTGCTGGCTTTACAGTCCCCCTGATAATCTCTTCAACCATGTCGGCACAGGAAATAATATCCATGCAGGTTGTGTCAATCTCGTAAAGGATATCCTGGCCATGTATATCAAATGCCTCTGCCAGAACAACATCAAGGATCTCAGACTCCACATTCTCCTGGATTTTCTCTTCTGAGTATCCACGTTTTGAAAGTCTCTCTTTCAGGACATCAGGTCTGCATCTTAAGATGACAATCCGGTCTGCCGGAAGAAGATGGGTTAGATGCCCTTCAATTATTCCTTCAACCGGTTTGAACTCAGAAATCCAGCGTTCATCATCGATAATGTCAGTATCTCTTTCAGGGTCAGCACCAAGGCGGTATGACTGCACTGTATCTGATGCATGGGTTACTTTTACTCCTCTCCTCTGAAGTTCATGTGCAACCGATGTCTTTCCTGTTCCGGGTGTCCCGGTCAGAGCGATCATCATATTTTTCTGAATACCTCAAGGAACCGTATGTTCTCCCATTCTTCTCCAATGCATACCCTGATATAATGATCCTCAAGACCTGGAAAACTCCGGCATGATCTGACCAGAACTCCGTTTTGTGCAAAAAAATCAGTAGCCTTGTCACCGGTAAAAGGGGCAGTATCAATCATTACAAAATTCGCCCCGCTTGAAAGGACTGGTTTTACTGTCTCCCGGATAAATTTATCCCGCCATTTTTTTACAAAGGTGATGGTCTTCTCAAGGTATTCATGGTCCTGGAGAGCCCCGATTGCTGCAGCAGCTGATATATTATTCAGGGCAAAAGGTGTTGCAGCCTTTTCATATACTAATTTCAACCAGTCAGGAACAAATGCGTAACCAACCCTGCAACCTGCCAGCCCGAATACCTTGGACATGGTCCTGCCGATGACGAGGTTATCGTACCGGTTCATAAGCGGGCGGTATTCTTCCGATGAAAATTCGACATATGCATTATCCAGGAAAAGAATTCCTTTTATGTTCTGAAGAATCTCTTCGATATCTGAAACTGGTGTTACTGTGCCTGATGGATTGTTTGGAGTACAGAGAAACGAGATTTTTGCATCCCTGGCAGAGGAGATGAAAGATGGAATATCTACAGAAAAGTCTTTTTTTCTGGGCACGTATTTAACAATTCCCCCCTGGGCAGCAGCTGCAAGACCGTAAAAAGAAAAAGTCGGAGCGGAGATTGTAACATTGTCACCTGGGTTAATGAGAACCCTGATGCAGGTCTCAATTACTCCGTCCATTCCAACGCCGGTAACAAAGGAGTAATCCCCATGATAATCCTTCAATGCACGGATAAGATCTGAATGATTAGTATCAGGATACCTGTGCATAAAAGCAAGTACCTTTTCTGCCTCTTTCATTGCAAGAGGGGAAGGACCTAAGGGGTTTTCATTACTGGCAAGCCTTGCAACCTGTGAATACCCAAACTCCTCTGCAATATCCACAGGCTTTTTGGCAAATACATAGGAAGTCCCCTTCTGGTATAGATCACGTACCAGATTAGCAGACAGATTTGATTGCTGTATCAATGACTTCGCATCCCCTGTCTATCTCTTCAGAGCTGATTACAAGAGGCGGTACCAGCCGGAGATTTCCATGAGCAGCACAATTTACAAGGACACCTCTCTCCCTGCATGCCTGCTGGACAGCCGGACATGAGTCTCCAATAGTAATTCCAACCATTAGGCCGGTTACCCTGGTATCATATGCAGAGAAGGCTTTTTTCATCTGGTTGCTCTTCTCTTCCAC
>JAQVIE010000051.1 GCA_028695895.1 Methanospirillum sp.
AGGGCAGGCTCAGATATGCCGGTGGTTGTCGCAGGAACCGGTGAAAAACTTAAAAATATCGATTTTGGACCGCCGTTGCACATTCTTGTTGTTCCGGCAACACTTCATGAGATTGAAAAGGAATATCTGAAGGACTTTGCCTGGTATGTTCATCAGTGATTATCACATCATATTAAATAAATTCATAAGTGGTATTTATCTTCAGAATTCTTATGGCTCACCATATCATTTATTGGGCACAGATATCCTGCAGATGGTCAGGTCTTATCTTCAGGATTCAGAATTTTTTTTAAATAAAGGAGATATTGTAAATCAGTATGCATCACTTGTGTATGCTCACGGATGGCTGGATGCCGGTGCATATCTGGGGTTGTATTCCATATCTTCAAATCCCGGATATTTCGAAGAAATTATTTTCCCGAATAAGTATGATAAAGAACACCTGTTTTATAAAACCAGTAAATATTATACCATGCTTGGCAATGCGATATCTTCTATAACTCTTTTTCCTGGACATGGATCGCCTCTTGCCCAGGCAGCTGATACATGCCTTTTAAAAGCAGAAAAATCTCATGTTCGTGCTGAAGAATTTTGCAATAAAAAAAATTATGTAAGTGCCCTTGGACATCTTTGTTATGGTTATGGGTGGCTTGACACAGCAGTCCGTGCTGGCCTGTTAACAGTGCATGCCAATTTTGATCTCTTTACCACAGAATTCTAATGTCGTCTCGAATGTAATTCGTCCCAGACTGATTGTAAAGAAACATCAGATTTTTTCAGAGCAAGCAATAAATGAAACAGCACATCTGCCGCCTCTTCTGAAATCCTCTTTTTATCTCCATTTTTAATAGCTATGACAAATTCTGTGCATTCTTCACCAACCTTTTCGAGAGTTTTATCAACCCCTTTTTTATGTGTAAGAATTCGTGACGTGTACGACGATTCAGATGGATGAATGGTCCTGTCTTCGATGACCTCCCAGATTTCATCCAGGATTTCTGCTTTTTTCAAACTGCACCTTCTTCAGGGAAAACTTCACCGATTTCATATCCATAAAAACGTCGGATTAGGAGCCGGGCTTTTTCAATCGTACAGCCTCCTTTGCCTATCGCTATACCCACATCATTTTTATCTGATACATAAACATTCATCTTATTTGACTGGTCATCACAGGCGTACCTGACAACCTGTGCTGGTTTGAAAATATTTGTCAAAATTTCAAGAAGATCTTCCGCAAATTCAACCATTTCCACTTTTCTTCCGGTTACACCCTGAAGTCGTCTGATATTATCGCCTTTTTTTCCAATGGCATAGCCCATATCCCCCGCCTTTATTACATAAATTATTCGATCAAATTTATCGTCAATTAAACAATCAAGTGCTGTTGATTTAGTGAGAATTCTGAGTTCTTCAATATATCTTCGTTCTTTAAATCCAAGATTTCTTTCCATAGATGATTCAGACTCCGTATTCGCAATCTATTAATATCCGATGGTAGTCCAGCATAGAGGTGTTTATAAAGATAATACATATAGCCTGCAGAAAATTCTGAATATGAAAATTTATGAGCCATCTCTTTGTTAGAAAACCGTGAAAATATTACCGGTTTAATTAATTAAATGTTATGGTAAGATAGCTGCCAATGTACAATGTAAGTAATGGAAATATTGGAGACATTATTGGAAACGCATGAAACCATTTTAAGATAAGGTTAACAAGTTGCCAGGATTCTCTGGTTATCTCCTGATATTGATGAATATTTGATTGCACTACTCATTGGAAGTCGTGCAACCGGTGCATAAGAGGAACGTCTGCACATTAGAGATTTTAAAGAATCAAGTGAAACAGTATACCGTGTTCCATCAATCAATTCAATAATCAACGCTTTACCAGAGTAGGACAGGTAGACAAGCCCTGCTGTAGTGCTGACATACTGTTTCCAGTTAATTCTAAGCCGAAAAGTTCTGGCAGAGATTCTTTTTCGAATTGCACATTTTAAATCTTCCATCACAATACCGAATCTTTTTCCTTCTAATACAAGTTCAATGATCTCAGTCGGAAGTCCATCTTCATCAATTGTAACTGTTTTTGCTTTTTGCATGTATCCTGCCTTTTCAAGCATTATTATCACCCAGTTGATAATAAAAGGTCTGCGGTACCCTATTTAAACCTTTAAAAAGCAGGGTGAAAGTGAAAAATACTATATTTAAATTCAAAAATAAAATCCAAATTTAAATTTGTTTTTAAAAATATTACCATATAGAGGTTAAATTTTTTTCTGTTCACTTTCGGAAAAAGAATTTTTTTTAAAAATCTGTTTGCGGATCTATCTTTGGCAGGTATGACCTGGCCATCTTTTCCAGGTCTTCAATTTCAAGTGGTTTTGGAATCACAAAGTCTGTATTTGTCATAATTGCATCAGCAAGAGATTGATAGATAAAAGAAAGTGATGAATCCGGGGAATATTCTATTACCGTCTGATTATGTAATTCAGCATGTTGAACCAGATCACTACGGGGAATATTGGTAATAACCTTTGATCCAATTTCTGATGCAAATGCAGAAACCAGTTTTTCTTCATCAGGCAGATTTCTACTATTGCAGATAACACCGCCAAGCCTGCACACCTGTCTTACATTTTGTGATATCCGGGCAATTGCTTTACAGATATTATTTGCCGCATAAAGTGACATCAGCTCTCCAGATGTGACAAGATAAATCTCCTGTGCATATCCTTTTCTCATGGGCATGGCAAAACCGCCACAGACAACGTCACCCAAAACATCATACACGATGATATCCTCATCAAATGCAGACAATTTTTCCAGGAGCTGAAATGTTGCAATGATCCCCCTTCCTGCACATCCTACTCCAGGTTCAGGTCCGCCTGCTTCGACACAACGAACTCCCCTGTACCCTGTAAAAACCACATCATCTATTGTGAGATTATCCTCTCCCTGTAAGCGAATCTGGTCCAGAACAGTTGGTATTAACACACCTTTCATGAGCATACGGGTACTGTCTCGTTTTGGATCACATCCTATCTGCATTACAGAAAGACCGCGATTTACAAGGGCAGCGGAAAGATTTGCTGATGTGGTTGATTTACCGATACCTCCCTTACCATAAAGAGCGATCTGTTTCATCCTTATTCAATGATGATCCTGAATATTTGAGATAACCGGTTTTTTAATCCAAAGATTTTGAGAGAGCAATTCTTCCGTTAATTATCTGCCAGGAAAGAACAAGGCGAACCAGGTCTGTTCCGGTGATATGCTCCTGGTTTCTAAATATGTTTATTGGAGATACACCAGTCTGAAATTCAATCTGCCTTTCAATCTTGTGTATAGTGTCTGGCATCAGTTCACCATCTACAACAAGAGCACGCATATTACGTGTATCCGGAGAATGTGAAATACAGGACAGAGAAAAGTCATGAGATGATTTTTTAAATAGATCACACAGGTCAATATTAAGTTCAATATCTTCAAAACAGTACTCCTGGGTAGGCATTGACAGAATGACACGGTATACATTCCTTTTTTCACCTTCTTCTTTTCCATATGAAGAATAATGAATCTGAATTACTGCATCTGCTACCACTCTTTGTGGGAGAACATATTGAATATAGTCAGGTTCACGTTTTATAATCTCTTCAAGCACCTCATTTTTATCATAATTACGTTTTTTCATATCCCTTCGAATTTTCCAGTCGTATTTCACATCTCTTTCCGGGTCTACAAAAATCGTGTAATCATAAAGTGCGCGAAGTGTATTTGTGGCATATGGATGCAATCCCTCAACTATTATAAATTTTTTAGGAGAGAATTGTTCAGGTTCACCAAATATTCCATGATTATGCAGGTATACAGGTTTTAACACTGTTTTTCCTGTTTTCAAATCCCTGAGGTTCTCTTCAAGGAGCTTTAAATTGTTTGCTGAATGTAAAAGGGGAGTTATCCCCATCTCAGATCTGGCCTTTCTGTCATAGAGATGATAATCATCGACAGTGATTGAAGTTACCAGTTCATCACCAAATATGTCTGTTATTGCTTTTGTGAAGGTGGATTTTCCTGAACCTGAATCACCTGCAACTCCAATGAGATAGACAAGAGGAGATTGACGTATCACTTCCTGGAAATTTTCCGGTTTTTTCATAATCCGTTTTATTCTTTTTTTAGTTTTCTTTAATTACCAAAGGATCAGAAGAATGTTTGAGAACAATTGTATCTGCCATTTTCTTTAGATCTTCCCTGGTCTTTTCATCAGGTACTCCAAGTATGTATACTGGAGGTATGATTTCTGCCTTGATATGAGGAATCATAGATTGTATTACATCAATTGTCTTTCCACCCCATCCATATGAACCGATAACTGATGCATACCTGGTTTTTGGTTTTACAAGGTTTGCAAGATATGCCGCACTGGCCATTGTCGGATGAGGGCCAAAAAGAACTGTAGGTGTTGCGAGGATAACGGTTGCTGCATCAACAAGTTCCATTGCAAGAAGTCCGGTATCTGCGCCGGTAAGATTGAAAGGTTTCACTTCAACATTTCGTTCCATCAGTAATTCAGTAAGGATCCGGACCATCCTCTCTGTGCTGCCATGCATGGATACAAAGGGAATAAAGACCATGTTCCTGGTAGTGTCCCCGGTCCAGTCTTTATATCTCTCAAGTATCCATTCAGGGTTATCGTGAAGAGGACCATGACTTGGCGCAATAATTGCGATGTTCATTTTTTCAACAGACTCCAGGTACTTGCTGATACTTTTGCGAAAAGGCATCATTATCTCAGCATAATATCGTTTAGCTGATATTTCCACCCTACAAGGCTCATTCATGAACAGAGAAGACGTTGCAAAATGTGAACCGAACAAATCGCAGGAGAAAAGAATTTTTTCTTCAGGACAATAGGTCATCATGGTTTCCGGCCAGTGAACCCATGGATATTCAGAAAATTCCAGGGAAATACCTCCAAGATCAAGGCTATCACCGGTTTTTACAACAACAACTCTCTCTCCTGGCACATCAAGAAGAAGAGCAAGAAGATCCTTACACTTTTCTGTGCAATAAACCTGTGCGCCAGGGAACAATTCAAGCAGGACTGGAAGAGACCCGGAATGATCCTGTTCGGCATGATTTATAACAATTGCATCTATCCTGTCACAACCAGATCTGATGATATTTGTTATAAATTCTTCTTCCTTTGTAGGGTCGACAGTATCAATCAAAGCAGTTTTTTTATCGCCTTTAATAAGATATGAGTTGTATGACGTCCCTTCAGGCAGGGGGACAAGATCATCAAAAAGCCTTCGATCCCAATCGATTGTACCGATTGAAAAAACTTTTTCAGTTACTTTTCTGACTACCATGTTTGCACCTCTTTGGTTATTTTTATAGTATGCATGGTTAAGTAGATAAAAAGCCTGTTGTCTCCTGAACTCCTGTCCGGATTAAGAAAAAAATTAATATTTTTGAAAATAATTACAATAACAGGTAGATTTAATAAATAATCGAGAGACAAACTTAAATTTAAAAAGGATTTTTTAAGGCACCATTCTACCAGAATCCCATCATCTTTTCTTTCCATCCTGCACATTTCCAGGCAGGTTCTACCTTTGGTCGCATATGTATTATCTTATATTTTCCTTCATTATCCGTTCCAGCATATACTGGAGTCGGAGGGTTTTTCCAACATTCTAATCGTATTACTTCTTTATTTTTTCCGAAAATTTGAACACAGAACTGACAGTTATGACAAAAATGTGGATCAGCCATGTCAGTTTAGTACTGAGTCAGATAATATTTATAGATATATCCTTTGTCACCGCATTCAAATCGAAACATATATCGTACACCCGGATTCACAGGTTTTCATGAATCCTGGAATCTTCGACAAAATTTTTAAACCTTCTTTGAAACCCCACATTGTCGAAAGTCCTCCCCCACCTCTGATTATCAGGGGGCCGGGTATGGAGTACCGGGAATACGATGAAAAACCATATTTCATTGTTGCATCGGTTGAGATGGGAAATACCACAACCAAATGCATTCTTACTGGTGTTAATCTTGAAACAGGAATGTCTCATGTAATTAATAAAACAGTAAGTATGAGCCGCGATGTCAGGTCTCCTGCACCTGGTGAAGAGATATTTGGCCGGACCCTTGACGGGACAGAGCTTACCAGGGAATCAGTAACAGATCTGGTGCGTGACACTCTGATTAAGTGTCATCATGATGCAAAGCTGGACATAAAAAAAGATCTTGATTTTGTTGTGAGAAGCACCGGGGTTGTTGCTGCCATGGACTCTCCGGACCAGGTTGGTGATTTTGTTATTGCACTTGCAAATGGTTGTCTTGCGGCAGGTGTACCTCCAAAAAAGATGACTCCGCCTATGTCAAAAATGAACCAGGCCGAAAAATTACAACCATTTTCATTTGCTGACAGGGTAAATTTCTCCGGCGCTGTTGCTGGTGTCATTCCTCCCCAGGGAACCACAGGGGTTGAAATGGTTGCAAACGAGATGGAAGGTGAGCTTGCAATGGCAGGAATCAAGGAGGGTGCAAAGTGGACTCCTGTAGATTTTAGAAATCCCTGCATCTCCATTGATTTTGGCACCACTCTTGACGGCCGGATTACTTCATCGGTTGACCCAAAATCGACAGATCCTTTTGCAAAGACTATCGGCAACTTCTGTGGCCTTGCCGGAGCAATTCCAGATGCCATTGTTAAAGGAACCGGCCTTGTTGATGAAAAAACAGGGACTGCTCTGGATATATTTGGAGAAAAAAGCAAGTTGTCAACTATTATCGGACCCAGACGAATGTCAAATATTGTAAGTTCTTATGTTGACCTTTGCCATGAATATATTTCCATTGAACAAGTTCCAAAAGAACGAAAACGATATGGAATGGTTCCGGTGTATGCAGAGATTGCTATGGAATCAGGAGTCACATTAATTGGAGTGGACGCAGGCATTAATGGTTCCAACCTTGCAAAACTTGAAGATATAGGAAAAGAAATCTCGACAAAACACTCTTTACCACTTCTAAATGAAGTGATTGACAGAGTCTGTTCAAAGGTAGCCCTACGTATGATAGATGTTGCAAATAAACAGGGCTTGATTTACCCTGAAACCTCTATAGGATTCACTGGTCGCGCTGCAATCTCCGGAAAAAAACCGGAATATATCCTTCAGGGAATTATTGATAGAAAAATCTTTAAAAATCCCGTTGACCACGTCGTTTTCGTTGATGATGGTCTTGCCCGGGGTGCCGCACTTATGGGAAGATGTATGAATTCCCTTGGAAAACCTGACAAACCAATTGGCGGAGTGAGAGGAGGGAAATGTATCATGTCAAGGCGGATCGCTATAGGCAGATAAACTTTTTTTCTATATCAAAAGGAAATGCTCATCCATGAATAATCTAAAAATTAAATCATGGAAGAGGAGCAATATTACGATCTGGTTTTTCCTCCAGGAACCCCTCGGACAATAATACGCGAGATTATCAATACTTTTGATG
>JAQVIE010000052.1 GCA_028695895.1 Methanospirillum sp.
TGACTTTTTATCTCTCACCTGACAGAGAAATCACTCCTACGGATTATAAGATAGGAGAGGTTCAGTTCTCTTTCATCAGGCCTGGAGAAACTGCCAACCGCGAACTTCTTGGAACAGTGCCAGACTTTGTCCCTCCCGGAATATATTTTGCAGGTGCAGCTTTGGAACCTGGCTTTTCTCTGACTCCTGATCCAAACCAGGAGAATGATGTTATATCACATGGAACTGTCACCATTGAAAAGACATATAACAGGCCACAGGAGTGGTTCTCTGAAAAAATCGCAGATATCATCCTGGACTTTTCCAATGATGAACGAACACTCCGAAACCTTCCACCTCTTACCCGTGATACTGCTCTTGATGTGATTGCCCTTGAGCATAGCAGGGATATGGCAAAGAGGGATTTTTTTGATCATACAAATCCTGACGGGGAAGATCCGGCAGATCGTGCAGACAGGCATAACTTCAACCAGTCGCGAACCCTGCCTGGAGGTTCTTCTTTTTATGGAATCGGAGAAAACATTGTTAAAATTCCTGTTGAAAAAAATGTCTATGGATTTGGCGAGATTAAAAATGATGATCCATATGAGATTGCACAGGTTGCTATTGAGTCATTCATGGACAGCCCTCCGCATAAAGAGGCCCTGCTCCTTCGTGCACATGAAAAAATAGGAATTGGTGTGGCATTTGATGGAAAATATTATTTTGCCACCCAGAACTTTTTTTAAATTAAATTTTAAATATTTGTATCTGGTTTCGAAGTTCGCCTGACAAGCTTTCGACTTCTAAAATGGCACTGTTAATCTCCTGGACAGAAGCACTTACAGATTCGGAAAGTGCAGAGAGTTCTTCTATCTGGGTGAGGTTATCACTTGTAAGGCTTATTCCTTCCTGGGTGGTGTTGACTACTGCAGTCGCAATATTTGCCTGGTCTTCAATTGCCTTTACAATCTCTCCCATGTCCCTGGTAACTTCAGATGCTCCAATGACCATACTGTTTAATGATTCAATGGTTTTATTTACGCTCTCAACACCTGTAGCTATCTCTGTGTGGGAAGATCTGATTGCTGTTGATGTCTTTTCACTGCTCCGCTGTATGGCGGTAATGACATCACCAATGTGGTCTGTTGCATTTCTGGCATCTGCAGCAAGGTTCTTGACTTCTCCAGCAACTACTGCAAATCCTCTTCCTGCATCTCCAGCCCTGGCAGCTTCAATTGCAGCATTCAGGGCAAGCAGGTTAATCTGACCGGTGATATCGTTAATCATCTTGACAATTTTATTAATTTCCCTTATCTGTGAATTTAATTCATCAATATCCTCAACACTCTCCTGTGCTATCTTCATCACAAGGCCCATCTTCTCATTTGCTTCGTTTCCAAGGGTCTGTGCTTCACTCCCTCTTATCGTCACATCCTTTGCATGACGAAGAATTTCCTGGCTTGTGCTTGTAATTTCTTCATTAGAGGCTGAAAGGTTAGAGATCTGATTTGTGATATCTTCCATATGTGAAATGAGATTTTTCCCTATCTCTGATGATTCCATGGTGTTTTTGGCAAATGCCTGGGTTGCCATGGCAATATCTGATGACCCCCTGCTTATTCCATCCATGTTTTCTGATACACTGGATGAGACTCTGTTGACTTCCTGAAGGGCTTTTCTTAGTGCGGTAATGGTTTTATTTGCATTCTCTTTTACCGTGATAAGGGGGTCATTTTCCCGTTTTAATATTTCAGCAGTCATGTCTCCCTTGGATACAAGATCAAATGCTTCTCCGATATCTTTAGCAGCGATGTCAAGCTGGTGGGCATGTTCCTCAGCCTCTTTTATCATCCGCTGGATCTCCTTTTCTTTTTTAATCTCGTTTGTCTTATCCTTGTACGTGGACATGACGCTGGCAACATCATGATTCTTGTCAAGGAGCGGGATGGTATCCTGTTCAATATAGTGAATTCCTGTGGGAAAATCAACAACAATCTGCCCGGTCGCTGCTTTTTTGGTTTTGAGTGCATCACGAAGACCATGTCCGCTCTTTTCAAGGACCTTGAAATCAGCAGCATTCATTGAGAGAAGCTGCTGCTCTGTGTACCCGCTCATTTCAAGGAAAGATGCATTTACTTTAAGGATTCTCAATTTAAGATCCATCAGCAGAAGAGGCAGCGGGTTTTGATTTATCATAGTCATCTCCTGCTGCTGGAGCTCCTTTATCTTCTCCACCTGTTCATGCATCTCACGTTCTGATTTTTTCCGCTCACTGATGTCCCGGAATGTTGCCTGTATCCTTGGACCTTCAGGAAGTGTAAGCAGGGTCAGGGTAAGTTCAGCATCAAAGGACGTTCCATCAAACTTGTTAAATATGCATTCAAGACTCTGGGGGATGCCCTGTTTGGCTGCATTAAAAGCTTTATTTAAAAATTCTTTTGAGGGTGTGCCATCTGCCTGTTTTTCAGGAGCATATGAATAGATAGACTCCCCGACCATGGAATCTGATTCAGGAATCCTGAAGATCTTTGGTGTCGTGGCATTGCATTCAATGAGAATATCATTATCAAAAAGGGTGATGGCATCATAAGAGGAGTCGATCATTGCCCGAAATTTCAATGCTTCGGCATGTTGTAACTCTTCTATCTCCTTTTTTTTCCTGCGGTTATCAGATTCCCTGATTTCACGTTCGATTACTGGAATAAGGGGTGTAAGATTGCCTTTAAAGACATAATCATGAGCACCAAGTTTCATCAGGGTGACTGCAGTATCTTCTCCGATTTCTCCTGAAACGACAATAAACGGGTAATCAAGGTTCCTTTTCCGGTATTCCTCGATGACATTCACGCCATTAAAACCTGGAAGACTGTAATCACAAAGGAGAACATCCCATCCTTCTGAATCCAGAGAAGATCGGACATCTTCCATCGTGTCAACCCGTTTTATTGTCGGATCATATCCGGCTTTTTTTAGTTCGTGGATGACAAGGAAGGCATGATCCTCGTTATCCTCAACAAATAGAATTTTAATTGGATTTCCTGTCATTTTTCCTCCCTTTTGTGATTTTTGCAAATAGTGTGGTTAATAATCTTTTCTTTGTGAACATGAAAAGAGTTACTTCTTGATCTTTTTATAAGAGGAATAATATGCCGCAAGAGTATTCTTTTGTATTTTATTTACTTCCTTTATATGCGCGTATTGCAATATCTCAAAAAATCCTGCAGATTATTTTTCATACTGCACCGTTTTATATTTTTATTATCATATTTTTAAAATTCCCGTAATTTTAGTAATGCCTGCAATTTTCCCTTTAAAATGGATTATGTCGAACAATTGCTTTTTTTAGATCTATTTGATCACAGCAGGAATATGATTTAGCACGTTAACATGACGATATTTTTAGAAAATATTAACGAAAATATATATAGGGATCAAAAAATACCTGATTGTTGTCAGGGAACCTGTGTTAACATATCAGGCATGAGTTATCCGGGGGGGTTGGTTCAGCACACACATGCAGGTGTTATTCTCCTGTATTTACACAGTCCCTGATTATTTCTACAGAATCTCATCATCAATTCTATTCCCAAAAGTTCAAACACCTGAAGAATAGATGAATCTTCAGGTATGGTTATTGAAATTTTGGAATTTGACCTGGGAGGAGAATCATATGCCATGGATATTGGCATTGCACGTGAAATCGTGGAGATGCTTCCTATTACACCTATACCACGGGCTCCTTCCCATGTCACCGGACTTCTCAATCTTCGGGGAGAGATAACCACTATAATTAATCTGCATCACCTGCTTGGTATTACACCATCAAAAAAGCCGGAAGAACAGAAGATCATGGTATTTGTCCCTGATATGTTTGAAAACACCAGTGTAGGTGTAATCGTGGATGAAGTTCGAAGTGTTCTTACCATCGATGAAAGCTCTGTTGATACAAATATCAAAAGCGTGGATGAACAGATGTCTGATTATGTTCAGGGCATTATCAAGCTCGGAGAAGATGAAACACTCAGAACTGAGGCCGTTCCAGAAGGATATGAGGCAGAAAAGAGGTTGATTATCTGGGTAGATGTCAAAAAAATCCTGACAGAGACGACAGAAATATAGTCGTCCCTTTATAAAATTATTTTTTTCGGTTAAATGGTGTCTGGTATCCGGGTATTTACATACCCATGTCGCCCATTCCCATTCCACCCATACCGCCGCCCATGCCTCCCATTCCTCCTGGTGGCATGTCAGGGACAGCTGATCTTGCTGAAGCGATGATGTCATCAATCCGCAGGATCATAATGGCTGCTTCTGCTGCACTTGCAATAGCCTGTGTCTTAACACGGAGTGGTTCAACTACTCCTTCCTTGTGCATGTCTGCAGGTTTTGCATCCATTACATTCAGACCAACAGTCTTCTGGCCTTTTTCATGTGCTGCACGAAGCTCAACAAGCATGTCAATCGGGTCAAGACCGGCATTCTCTGCAAGA
This sequence comes from Methanospirillum sp., assembly GCA_028695895.1. Lineage (GTDB taxonomy): Archaea > Halobacteriota > Methanomicrobia > Methanomicrobiales > Methanospirillaceae > Methanospirillum. Next base: position 4,473 of record JAQVIE010000052.1, read on the forward strand.
GTGCGGGGAATAATTTCAAGAGCTGTTGCAAATGCCTCAATAGCAAGCTGTGCACGACCACCGACGCTTGCAGCATACTCGCGAAGACGAAGTGAAAGCTCAATCTCAGGAGCGCCACCGCCGGCAACACACTTCTTGTCTTCAAGAACAACACCTACAACACGGATTGCATCTTCGAAGGCACGATCAAGTTCGGCAACAACGTGTTCAGTTCCGCCACGGATGATGATTGAGACGGCCTTCGGGTTCTTGCATTCTTCGACAAAGATCATCTCTTCGCCTGAGATCTTGCGTTCTTCAACAATGCCTGCGTATCCAAGCTCAGATCCCTGGATTGCATCTATGCTGGAGATTATGGATGCACCGGTTGCACGGTTCAGCTTTTCCATGTCAGACTTCTTGACACGACGGACAGCAAGAATTCCAGCCTTTGCAAGATAGTGCTGTGCAATGTCATCAATACCTTTCTGACAGAAGAGAACCTTTGCCTCGCTTTTAATTATCTTATCAGTGATGGACTTTATCATCCGCTCTTCTTCATCAAGGAATGCCTGAAGCTGGTCAGGGCTGGTAATATTGATCTCTGCATCAACCTCAGTCTTTTTGAACTCGACTGCAGCGTTGAGGAGCATAATTTTTGCCTTGGTAACCTTGTCTGGCATACCAGGGTGGACACGTTCCTTGTCTATGACCATTCCGAGGATGATCTCTGAATTTTCGATTGAACCACCGACTTTCTTTTCAATTTTGATATTTTCAGTATCAACCGTTCCATCATTCTCGGCAACCATGGTGACTGCCTGAACCACAAGATCGCAGAGTTTCTCTTTTGATGCTTCTGCGCCCTTTCCTGTCATGGCTGTCTCGGCTATTTTCCGGAGAATTGTACTATCTCTTGGTTTTACGTCGATTGAAATGGTTTTAAGGATTTCCTGTGCTTTTTCTGCAGCCATTCTGTATCCATGGGTGATGACTGTAGGGTGAACATCCTGTTCAAGTAGTTCTTCTGAACGTTTCAGGAGTTCTCCTGCGATTACCACTGCAGTGGTGGTTCCGTCACCGACCTCGTCATCCTGGGTCTTTGCAACTTCCACCATCATCTTTGCAGCAGGGTGCTCTATGTCCATTTCTTTGAGAATGGTCACACCATCGTTGGTAATTACTACATCGCCTATTGTATCCACCAGCATCTTGTCCATGCCCTTTGGTCCGAGTGTTGTTCGGACTGCATTGGCAACGGCCTTTGCTGCGGCGATGTTCATGCCCTGTGCATCGCGCCCGCGGGTACGGGAACTTCCTTCTTTAAGGATAAGAATTGGCTGTCCTCCTAATTGTGTAGCCATAAAATATCACCACGTTGTAGGATAAGGTTGTTTAGTGGTTCTATATAAAAATATCAGTTTAGGATCAGTTCGATGAGATCATCAGGTTCATCAAGGGAGAGAAGAGATTCCTCACCAATCATAAGAGTACGGCCTATCCTTCGTTGCCTGTGATCATCTGTCATTACGCACATTGCATGTGTTCGCGTCACCTGGGAAATGTTGCCAATGATCCCGGCACGTCTTACTACTTTTTGCGCTGATCCATACCCGGTGAGAATGGTGTGTGAATCATATCTGACAAGGGCCTGAAATGGTGCATGATGCATGGGCTGGACATGCATTCCCATCTCTTCTATTGCAGCCTGGATAGGAATTTCCTCTGGAATACCAGGGACTTCGTGATTATTTGCCCCGGATTTGGACTGGATAAGATCAATTGGTTCTACAACACCTGAATCAAATGTCTCTTCGATACGAAGGGCTATCTCTATCGTGGTTCCCATCCCTGCTTCATATTTTGCAACTGTTCGCCTGGACACACCAAGAATCTGACCAAGATCTCCAAGAGAAAAATTTGAACTTTCACGAAGTTCACGAAGCCTTTCTCCACTGATATTTACGTAAAGACCTCCTGGTGAAGCATAAATCAATGGTGGTGCATCTTCCACAAAATAGTCATGCAAAGTAGGATAATTTATTGCGAATATTCCATACCTTAGATAAACTGCGCCTCTTTCAAGTTCTGCATCCCGTGCCCTTTCACCGACAATCAAAGGTGTTCCGGAGAGGTTTCTGGCAATCCTGTCAAGATCGCGGGCATTTTCTTCGCTAATGCTGTCAATATGTGAAATAACTTTTAAAACAATGATCTGTTCATCACTTCCGGCGATGATATCAAAACTTTTAGGCCTCATTGCAAAAAGTTCGGATACCTCGTAACCTGCCATAATCATCACACTGATGACATTTCGGAGCAGACGATCCTGGGACATTACCGTAAAGGGTACTTGTATAATCCATCTACATAAGGGATTTGGTGCGCAGGATGATAATTGAGAATAATCAGGATGAAGCCTCTTTTTCAGAAAGCACAATGGACAAAAATCTTACATGATAAATACCCGGTTTTTTGTCGGCCTTGACGATACTGATGCTCCTGATATGATGTGCACTACCTGGTTAGGCACATTACTTGCAGATCTGCTTGAAAAGTCTGGAATGAAGGTATTATCTGCAAGGCTTGTCAGGCTCAATCCGACGATTCCATATAAAACACGTGGAAATGCCGCAATATCTCTTTGCATAATTGGTGATCCGGATCATGCCTTCAGGCTCACATGTGACCTGGTGGAAAGATTCTCTGCGCTCTCATGTGATAATACAAATCCTGGTATCGTGGTAAGTATAAAAAAGCCCCCATCCGCATTTTACTGGAAAGCAGTCCGGAGTCTCTGCCATATTGATGAAGCTAAAAGTCTGCTTGCCGGTTGTGCCATTCATTTCAGGGGATATAAACTTGGTCGCGGGCTTATTGGTGCAACCGCTGCAGTGTCCAGTGATTTCCCTGATCATACCTGGGAATACCTTGCGTACAGGCAAATTAACAGGCTGCATGTTCCAAGGGAAGTGGATGCAGAAAGCCTTCGTTGCTCTGAGGAGCTGACATGGCCTCACACCTGGGATACCTGGGATTATGATCTTGATGGCCCTGTATGTATTCCTCAAGATCGGAAG
>JAQVIE010000053.1 GCA_028695895.1 Methanospirillum sp.
GTCCTGTGCATACAGGACATGGACAGGGGAGATAAGAGAGCTCATTCAGGTGATAGCTTCCATGTGTGGTCATGTACCGCCCGTCCTTGGCATAAAGGGCATAAGCAGCTGAGTCAAAAAGGTCACAACCCATTGCGACCGCCAGGGCAAACATGGATGGATGGCCGGCACCGAAGAGATGAACGCAGACAGATGGAGACAGTCCTCTTTTTGCGGCCATCACAACATTTACGAGTTCAACGTACCGGTAGGCTTCCATGAGGGGGACCACGGCTCCAATGGGACAGAACCTGAATCCTGCTTCAGACAGTCTTCGCCCGGTCTCTTCCCGAAGGTCAGGAAAAAGTCCTCCCTGAACCGGGCCTGCAAGGGTGTGGTGTTTATGATCGGCGATCTCCTTTGCCTCCATGATCCGGTCCATCGTAACCGCAAGTTCCTGTTCCACCTGTTCCCGTGGAGAGTCCGGGTGTGTCGGTATATCCAGCGGAACGATGATGTCCGATTTTATCGCCTGCTGAAATGCAATGGTCTGTGCATTTGTTATCTCAACCTCACCATATACCGAGAGCTGAAAAGACCCTGAATCGGTCATGATGAGACCATCAAAATCCAGGGTCTTTGCAAGGCCTTCGGCAAGGGCACGCTCACGGTATTCTTCAGAGCGGGAGAAGATGTACGCATTGGTGATGATGGCTTCAATTCCCATCATCTTCATCTCTTTAGGTGTTATCAGGTTCAGGTGGGGGTTGATAACCGGAAGGAGGGTAGGGGTCTTCACAGTCTTTCCATCCCCGGATAATCTACCGATTCTTCCGGCGATGTCTTTTTCAAGGATTTCAAAAGAGAGGGTCATGTATGAAAGGTGCTTGACATTATTGTTAGTCTCCAGGTTATACTCACGTTCATCAGGTTGAATGATATTGTTTAAATAAGCGATCAGGTACGTATTATTTGTAAGGGTTACTTATATTGCCTGTGTGACTAACTTTTTTCCGTAAATATCTGCCCTTCAAATGTTAATACCTGCACAGATGGCTCTTGCCAGCATTTTTCTGACAAACCTGCTTTCATACAGGTATTATCCAAAAACTTTGTGGAATTCCATCCCCATTCCACCGGAACCTGGGGAAGTAAAAGACCTGATCTACCATATCCCCTGACAATCAGCCCGTGCTTTCCAACCACCACAAGGGTCGGACGGTCTGCCGGGGCTGCATCGAGAACAACAGGTTCGGTGAGAACAGTCACTTCAACACAAATATCCGGAAGTTCTTTGGGAGAAACAGCTGGAAATCGTGGATCATCGGTAGCTGCTGAACAGGCTGCCTCACGGATTGCATCCCTGAGAGGCATAACCGCCTGAGGAAACCCAATACATCCACGCAGATGACCTTTTTTGGTCAGTGTTACAAACACGCCACGTTTCCGGGAAAAGATCTGTGAAAATTCCGGTTCTATATAGGTTTCTCTGGCAACATGTTCATGCAACACATGACGGGCATGGGAAAGGGCCAGTTCCCCTTCAACCTGGGTGAGAAGTTCCATGTATGATTGATAGCTCCTGGCAGTATTTATCTGTCAGGACAAAAAAAGGAAGATCAGAATGAGTCAATAAATGACTTCAGTCCTGCCTTTCCAAGTTTTATCGCAATTTTTGGGTTTGCAGATATAATGCTTTTTATAAGGTTTAAAGTATTAAAATCTGTAAGATTCATTTTTGAGACTGAATGAATAATTGCATTCAGATCTTCATCATTCATTTTAATAAAAACCTCTTTTATCTGGTAATTTCTTTCAAGTGCCTTTCCAAGATATGATGATCTCCATGTGGAGTCATAAGGCATCAGGGCATGAGAGCTGGTATCACCATTTTCCAATGCTTTTGATCCCACATCACCTGCAAGCTGTCCTGTATAAAGAGCAGCATAAATGCCTCCCCCGGTTAGTGGATCAGATACGCGGGCTGCATCCCCCACGATCATAAGATTATTTGCAACAGTACATGAGAGAGGCTGACAAACTGAAACGCCTCCTGCTATAAGTTCAATGGTTTTTCCATTCGGGAAATTTTTAGCAACAAAGCGGTTCAGGTAATCAACCGGTCTGTTCCCTGGTTTGGAACGATCCCCACCGATACCCACACCAACATTTGCAATCTTGTCACCTTTTGGAAAGATCCATACATAACCTCCGGGTGCTATCAAGTTACCAACGAAAAAATCAGTTGCATTAGGATCAATATCAATTCCAGTCATCAGGTACTGGGCACAGGTCTCTATCTCCCGAAACGGAACGGTTGTATCGACACCACACCAGCGTGAAAATTTTGATTCAACACCATCAGCTGCAATGGTTAGTCCTGCCCTGATTTCATAAGTGCTACCGCCCTGGTTAAGAATTGCACCCTTTACTTCTCCTTTCTCCATAATAGGAGATACTGCACGGGTTTTTACCTGTACATCAGCTCCTGCACCTGCAGCCATCCAGACAAGGTCACGGTCAAAGACCTTCCTGTTCAGAACATACCCTACTTCAGATCCGGCTTTTTCAGGCTCAAGTTCCATAGTAAACCCATCAGGTGCGATAATATTGGCTTTTTCAATTTCAGCTGCAACCCAACTGTCTTCAGGCTTCAGGAACTCGTGCATCAGTGTCTTACCCACTCCTTCAGCACACCTGACAGGTGCACCAATAGCAGGTCTTTTCTCCGTGAGCAGAACGGTATAACCTTTCTCGGCAAATGTCTTAGCAGCAAACGCTCCTGCCGGACCTCCTCCAACAACAAGGACGTCATACTCGCGCTTCATTTTTTTGCCTCCAAAGCCCCAAGCGGACAGACACGGACGCAGATTCCGCAATCTTTACAGGCATTCATATCGATATCCAGATAGGCATCGACAAGTTCCAGTGCCCCATCCGGACAAACAGAGACACAACAGCCGCAATAGGCACAGATTTCGCGATGAACCTTGATCATTCCTTATGTGGTTGACGCGAAATCCTTTAATGATTCGGATATGATCTCAAAATCCGGGGATCTCAAAAGTTCCATATTTCCCGCCACCACCAGGATAGATAATTATCTTTCCTTCCCGAAATGACTGGATTGCACTTGAAAGCCGATTATCTATGGATGCAATTTCTTCAAGTGGAATGTCCATGAGAATTGTTATCTCATTACCAAAATGGTCTATACACTGACGATACAAATCCTTACAGCGCCGGGTCAACGGGCTTTTCATACCAATGGAGCGTTGGATAATTTCAGAAAGTGGAATAATGTGAAGATAAGGTGGGCGCTCAGTAATAGGGCCGGATGAGAGGGATTGTGCCCGTTCCACAACACCTTTTTTTATTCTTTTACCATCGTTGGGGCATTTCCATGAATATGCTTCAGCTTCTTCCAAGGAAAACTGATGAAAACAATGGCTGCATGCGGTCCGGTTATACTTACCTTCCTCAGGGAAGAATCCAACATTCATTACTATCTTTCCCATCTGTACAGCATTTAGTACTCCAACAGGATCCGCCCGGGTCAGTTCCAGTACAGTGAACTCTCTTCCCAGTTTTGAAGGCTCAGGACTATGGGCATCAGAATTGGTTAAGAAAGGAATTGATGTTAGCTCAGCAATACCGGCTCCATACCTGCTGTCAGCTGAAAGTCCAAGCTCAAGCAGATCAACTGGTTCATCTCCATAGCATGATGAAAGCGATAAATGTGTGGCATATACTGAGGTGTATGGAGTAAAAGCATGGGCTGGACCACCAATGCCTCCCACTTCATGAGTATGCTTTAGTATTTCTTCTCCTGATAAATTCACACGGGGACGACCATTTGAGTTAATATCCTTGCTTACCGGTCCAAATCTTTTTGCAAGTTCTTCGGCTGCATCAAAATCAGGGAACAAAAGTAAGTGATGAACTCGTCCTGTTCCTTCAACCTCGGTTGTGGGAACTACAATTATGTCATCATCTACACTGGTATTCAGCCACATCTGTCTCCATTCAGGATGAAAAATGTCTCCGGTTCCAATAACGGTGATACCTTTGACTCTGCAGCCTTTGATAATTTCTTCCGGCACCATCCTGGGAGAGGTTGCCATTGAAAAACAGGAATGAAGATGAAGATCTGCTGCGATTTGCATATTCAGCCGATATATGAAAGTTCTTCCTCAGACTTTTTTTCCTGTTCAAGAAGCTTCTGAAGGGCTAATTCCATATCGCCTGCCCGCTCAGTCAGTTTTGTATCATCTATTTCGATGCCCAGAAGTTTAGTAAGAACAGAAAGGACTGTCGCGGCACTTTTAGGGTCTACAAGATACCCTGATGTTTCACCCATAAGGCAGATTCCTTCCATACCATATGGAATGGAAAGACCAAGCATCAAACCTGCAGGATCCACACATTCCGGTCCCGTCGACCATAATGGGATTTAAGGAGACGAAAGTTTTGATACCTTTCTCTCTGGTGACATTGGAAGTGACCTTCATCATGATGGTCGGGCCGATGATCCAGACCGCATCAACCTTCTCATTGTTGATAACCTGTTTTAATAGATCAGCTGCAAATCCGTGATGTCCTTTTGATCCATCGTCGGTTGCAATGAAAAGTGTGTCACAGATTTCTGCCATCTCATCCTCAAGAATGAGAAAGTCTGCATTTCGTGCTCCAAGAATTCCGATAACCTTATTTCCTGCATTTTTAAGAGCCTGTGCAATAACCGGGGTTGATGCAATGCCCACACCGCCTCCAACCAGAACACAGGTTCCATATTTTTTTATCTCACTTGGACATCCCAAAGGTCCTGCAACATCACTGATTAAACCGCCTGCAGGAATATCAGCAAGGGCATGCGTGGTCTTTCCAACAGCCATGAAGATAATTCTGATAAGATCTCCTGAGATCTTCGAGATCGTAAGAGGAATCCGCTCTCCTTTCTCATCGGTTCGAATGATAACAAACTGACCAGCCTTTGCATTTCTGGTCACATGGGGAGCGTTTACCCATATCTCATAAACATTTTCAGATAATTTTAGAGATTTTTCGATTATGTACACCAGATGTCACATCCGGAAAAATTATTCGTGCCCTCATTTATTAACCATCAAGCTTCTTTACTTTACGCACCCGGACAGCTATACCACGGGAAGACCTTATCATCTCATCAGCACTCATCATCGCACGGCCAGTTGTCATGGCTTTATCTCCGATAACTAGTACTTCATCACCAGGGCGGATTACCGGATCTACATCAATAACACCTGGTGCGAGGATATCACCCTGTGGCACGAAATCATCAATATATACCCGGTAACCGGTTTCAATGAGTGACCAGCCGTCAAAGGTGGGCCTTATCATACCATGAACGGGATCGGTTGAGAAGTAGAGGTTTCTGCCCCGTTTTACTACTTGTTTCGGATATGAACCCTTGATTTCAAGATTTGGTGCTTTGAGATCATATCCGAACTGAAATGAGATCATACCCTTCACAAGGTGTGATTTTATCTTTCTTTCTCCGTCAAGTGCTTCACTTAATGCCTGAAGAGATGTATGGTCAGTCAGGCGATCATTATCACAGGTGAATTCTATCTCAAATCCTGCCTGATCAGCTGCATCCTGTGCAATAATTCTTGCATCACCATCCAGGTGGGCAATGACCCTGCGGTAGGGATGTCTGGTAAAGTACCTTACCAGTGTCTCTGTAATGAGATATCGTTCCTCATGATCCCAATACCCGGTGACAGGTACGTCATATGCAGCTGCAGGGTAACAAAGTTCAATATCGCGGGGAACCAGCCCGAGTGGTGAGGTCATTATTATCTCATGTGCCCGTCTTCCAATGGCCCTGGAAAATTTCTGGTGAGACTGGGAGATACTGTAGGGTTTTTTCGCAGAACAGGGGATAAGAACTGCAACATCTGCAATTGGTGGAATATACCGATCAACCAGCCGGTTGGCAAATCGCCTGACTTCCACCCGATGAATACTGTCTCCTGATGTTGCAAGAAACGGACCGGTCCGGGACACTGGTGTATTCAGTTCCATCCTTTCTGACCGTTCAATATGTCGCATAATTGAGACAAATTCAGGTCGTGTTCTGCACCTGCCGTCAAGGTATTCGCGAAATGTTCCATTGCGGATTCTCCGGGCAATCAAGCTAAGTTCCTGCTTTAAGGCTGTCCGGTTATGTTCAAGAAGATTTCCAGACGAGCATCCCTGGCAGCAACACAAACCTTCATCCATGATTTGCTCTGGATACTGCCCGTCAGGAAGACAAAAGATCCCCTGTGTGGTTGCCAGATCGGTTGCGATAAAATCAAAAAGATCAAATCCGGCATGAACAAGAATTGCTGCATTTTCCGGAAGTGCCGCTCCTGGCAGGTACCAGCAGGTGTCCGGAGGAGCAGAAGATTTGATCTTGTCCAGGAACTGGCAGAAATCCCTGGGCCTGGAAAGAAGTGTGTGCCAGTTTGGTGTTATGACCGTATCTCCGGAATGTACATCTGCATCTGCATGAATATGAAGCGGAATTGGCTGAATTTTATCCCTGACAAGGAACCGGTGTACAAATTCCGGACTTTCAATAGCCGGAATATTTGTCAGGCCCCGTTCAGAGAGAGAAGGAAAGATCCTGGATGTATCACATGCTGTAGGGAAATGAATGGTTGTTTCTCCAATGGTAAGACGGCCATACCGCGCAGTCCCGTCACGGCTTAAAACTTCAACTACCTTCATCCTGCACCTCCACGGTCGGGAGAATCTGGCATATCAGTTCTTTCCAGACCGGACGACACCGGATAGTGAAATGTGAATCAGGGTTTGTTTCCATGAGTCGGGCAATACCGATACATCCGGTCCTTACCATCTCCTTGTCAAAATCTGGTATCTCGCTCTGTCCGATAGGAAATGTTTCAGTCAGTTCTACAGGGAAAGGACCGAAAGGAGGTTTAAAGTAAAACACGGAATCAAATCCTTCTGTCTGTTTCTTCTTGATATGTCTGTTGAAGCTGATAAGCGTCCGTTCTCTGGCAGTCAGACGCCCAACCATCTGGTGATACCGTAAAACCTCGGTTCGTTTGCAACTCTCATCACCCCGGTAAAAGAACCGACGTTTTGTTTCCCGGTCAAGGGCGACAAGTTCTTCATTATACCCAAGCAGGGCATAGTATCCACGAAGCAGGGCTGGATGTGATCTGCATCGCTCATCTACCAGTTCCCAGAGCACACCGTCCCGGATTGCCTGCCTGATTCGGTTTATCTCGGCAAGGGAGACACAGAGGTTATGCATGGCAAGAAGCTTCTCGCGGTCTGGTGACTCGTTCAGTTCCTTTGCCGTGTGTCCTGTGCATACAGGACATGGACAGGGGAGATAAGAGAGCTCATTCAGGTGATAGCTTCCATGTGTGGTCATGTACCGCCCGTCCTTGGCATAAAGGGCATAAGCAGCTGAGTCAAAAAGGTCACA
>JAQVIE010000054.1:0-1936 GCA_028695895.1 Methanospirillum sp.
TCTTCTCTTACAGCAGAAAAAGGGATGCTCGAAGCTCTTAGAAACCAGTTGTTTGCTCAGCCTTCCATGGCTGTTGAACCAGTAAAACAGAAAAGGCCACGTGAGAAGGTGAAAATTCAGAAAGTATACAGCCTGTTTGAATGGACGACCAATAATGTAAAACGTTATGGGCATGACCGGGTTGATCTCATGCTTGAGTCGTACAAGGAGATGGGTCATATCTCTGAGGAACACTGCAAACAGGTGAAAGACATCGCCCGTCTTATGGCTCCATCTATCGGGGAAGTCCACGAGATGAAAGCTGATGAATTCGTTCTGGCACTCTATGAACTCAACAGGATATTGCAGCCTGAGGATCCTGGCCTTGACCGTGACATGCTGGATGTTCTGATTGAAAAGAAAAAGATGGTAGTGCCATCAGGTCGGACAGAGGAGACAGAAAACCTGATAGAGGATGACTCAGGGTTTGAGTACATTCCATCCCGTGAGTAAAAGCCAGTATGGCAAGCGAAGCTATCTCATCGTCAATAATGATAATTGGAGCGGTACTCGGGGCTGCTGTCCTGATTACCGCGATACTTCCGGCAATTTTTTCTGCTGGTGAAACATTCGGGACCGTATCGTCATCAGCTGAACATAAATTAAAGACTGATTTTCGTATAGTGAACACATATGCAACAGAAAGTAAGGTACTTGTCTGGATGAAGAATGTAGGTAGTGTTCATATTTCCATCTATGATCTACGTAAATCCGATGTTTTTCTTGGGATAGGATCTTCGAATTATAAATGGTATAGTTGGGGTGTAGGTAATGATGGAAATACTTTCAAATACAGTGGAGATAACGGGGGTTACTGGAATATTGGAGAGACATTAGAGATTGAAATTGGTGGGCTTAGCATTGGAGAATTGGATCAACTGTCTTTCACTTTCACACTGCCTAACAGTATCAAACGTAGTGTGGTCTTTTCAAAAAGTTAAAGAATAATGGCTTCATCACTAATTGCCGGGGCTGTAAGCCTTTTATTAATAATAATTGCAGGGTACGTAATTGCCACTGGTATTTTAATGGTTGCTGAAACCACTGTAATGACTCAGATTGATGTTACTGCTGCGAATGAACAGTTATTAAAGAGCAGTATACAAATCACATCTGGAGTATATAATAACTCAGAATTAACAATAGTCATTCAGAATACAGGTAATTTTGTTTATGGTCCAGGTGATTTTAAGAAAATGGATTTATTCATCCTTACAAATACCGGCATGGAGAAATATGATGAAGATAGTTTTTCATATCTCTTATTAAATGATACAGTAAATAAGAAAATGTGGGATCCTGATGAAAATGTTTCAGTGAAAATTGGCTGTAAATTTATTCCTTTATGGGCAAAATTTGTTGCATCAAACGGAGTGTATTCATCAATAAACCTTTAATACAACCATCTTGTTTAATACCATTTCAATTTTCATACATAAACCTTCAGGTTGTTATGAAAATAAACTACTGTGAAAACAAATATTTCAATAAATCTTTAAGAAAACACCTATTATCTCAGACTATGAATTAACTATAGGGGCATTCATCATATGGCAGAATTGGATTTATCAGGAGGAGATGAGTCAAGGGGGGACATTGCCGATCTCCTTGGGAAAGAAGAACGTAAAATCCTCACAACTGGAAATGCAGAGATTGATAAAAAGATAGCTGACGGGTTGCCATTAGGTTCCCTCACTCTCATTGAAGGAGAGAATGATACCGGCAAATCGGTTCTGACTCAACAGTTCATGTGGGGGAGTATGCATAACAATCTTCGTGTTGATCTTTTTTCAACAGAACTTACAACAAAAAGTTTTCTGACCCAGATGGAATCCATGTCCCTCGACATATCAGATTTCTTTGCATGGGGATACATCCGTCTCTTTCACTGTCACCT
>JAQVIE010000054.1:1946-7375 GCA_028695895.1 Methanospirillum sp.
TAAATGGACTCCGGATGCAATGAATGACATTCTTGAACGGATAATTACTCATGTCAAGTATAGCAATACTGATGTGGCAATTATTGATTCATTAACAATATTCACTGAATACACCACAACTGAATCAGTTCTCACATTCCTGACCCAGGCTAAAAACATCTGTGATCAGGGAAAGACAATTTTAATTACCATGCACACTTATGCATTCACCGAAGAAGTTCTGACACGTGTCAGGTCAATCTGTGATGCACACCTGCTCCTCATGAGAAAACTCATGGGTGATAAATATGTCATGGTTCTTGAAGTTGTGAAGGTCAGAGGTGCCAGAAAAACAACTGGTAATCTTGTAAGCTTTGAAGTCCATCCCGGGTATGGGATGAAGATTATTCCGGTATCCATAGCAAAAGTCTGAGTATGTCCCGGTTGCAGATCCAAGGGAAAATTCCTTTTCAGGAAGCTGAAAGTCATGATACTGAAGAGTGTATTATAAATCCGGAATCCTGCGCTCTTTACCGGATGCTCCCTGCAAATGCAAAAGAATATGCACGTAATTATCCTCATCTCCTTGAATATCTTCACATCTTTCCGGTAGATGAATTTGGAATTCCCCTGTTTTTCTCTGAACTTAAACGTGATTTGAGAGGAATTAAAGATCCAAACCTGATTTATCCGGCAAAACCTCCAATTTTTATCCATATCTTTTTTGACCCAAATGATGTCAGGAACTTTTACATCCCGATTGAACCCTCATTTATGCATAATATCGGGAGATTACTTCCTGCAATTGAGTATCGCCTGGTTGATCTGCTTGATGCACTTGAAGAAGACCCTGTCACTCCTGAAGAACGGACAACAGTCTTAAAACGCCTCTTAAGACAGGTAATGTATGTTAAAAAACCTGGTGAACCTATTGATCCTGCTTTATTGAAAGATGAAGGACCAAAAGGATTAGGCGATAAATTTAAAACTTTTCTTACTACTGATCTTACGGCCAAAGAAGACCCTGGCGCTGAAAAGATATTTGCCAGTGTGCCTCATCTTTCTGATGGAAGAATAATTGTAATGCCCCAGGAGTATGAAGCGATTGAATACCAGATGATCAGGGATAAAATCGACGTCGGAGTTCTTTATCCTTTTATTTCTGACAATTTCATTGAAGACATTACCTGTAATGGCCTCGGTCCCATCTTTATCGAACATAAAATCTTTAAAGGGCTCAAATCTGTCGTTGGTTTTGATCAGGAAGCTGCTCTTGATGATTTTTGCATCAAACTGGCAGAGAAGTCCCGTCGTCCTATCACTTACCGAAATCCAATCGTTGATGCAACTCTCCCGGACGGATCGCGTATCAATATTGTCTTTTCTACCGAAATCAGTCGACAGGGTAGTAATTTTACCATTCGTAAGGCGATGGATGATGTCATATCAATAACAAAACTTGTTGAGTTTGGAACCTGTAGTTACTCACTTGCAGCATATCTCTGGATTTGCATTGAGAACGGACTGTCACTTTTTATGTCAGGTGAAACGGCATCTGGTAAAACGACCTCTATGAATGCCCTGACTGCGTTCATCTCCCCTGAGTCAAAGATAGTCAGTATAGAAGATACCCCTGAGCTTATTATTCCTCACAAAAACTGGACACGGGAAGTATCTAAAGGAAAAGGGAAAGGAGAAGGTGAAGGTGGAGATGTTACCATGTTCGATCTTCTTAGGGCTGCGCTCCGACAACGTCCGAACATGATCATGGTCGGTGAGATTCGTGGGGTAGAAGGCGCTGTCGCATTTAGTGCCATGCAGACTGGACACCCGGTGATGAGTACATTCCACGCAGCAACAGTCGAAAAGCTTATCCAACGTCTTACTGGTGATCCAATTCTTATCCCAAAGACTTTTATTGATAACTTAAATCTCGTGGTTATTCAAAGTGCAGTCCGCCGTCCGGATGGATCCATGGTAAGGCGCCAGCTGAATGTATCTGAACTGGTCGGATTTGATCCCACGAGTGGTGGCTTTTCATTTGTCGAAGTGTTTAGCTGGGACCCTGTTACGGATACACATGAATTCACCGGAAAAGGGTCAAGTTTCATGCTTGAAAACAAAATTGCAACCATGCTTGGTATCCCTGAGCATAAAAAAGCTCTGATTTATTTGGAAGTGGAAAAAAGAGCAAAAATTCTTGAAAGGCTTCATAAAGCAGGATATACTGATTTCATTGAACTATTCAATATGATCACGAAACTGATGAAGCAGGGCCTGCTCACAATTGATATCTGATTCCATGGTGTTTAAAAATTTTTTAGACAGGTTGCGTAAATCCAACCAGGGGAAACTGCCATTTGAGGATTTGTTCGCCACAATTCATGCAAAATTCTACAAGTTTTTCATTGAAGACAAGTATATGGGTTCAGACCTGCTTTTTATGCTTACTTATATGGCAGCGATAATCACCGCCGATGCTTCACGGCCGGAGATTTTCGCATACACAGGTGCACGTTCTGAGTATGTTTCAACAAAATATATCTACCGTGCTGATATCCTCGTAAAGCGCTGGGGATACAGTTATGTTGAAGCTCTCTCCAATGTTGCTAAAAAAATTGAGAATAGTATGCTTTTCTCCATGGTTAACCGGTATTCAAATGCGATTGAATCCGGTGTTCCTGACAGTGATTACCTTACCGGGGAGCTTGAAACGATCAGGAATGTCTACAAGTCTACCTATGATCAGGGTATCGAGATGCTCAAAAAATGGGGTGATGCATATATCTCAATGCTCTTCTCTGGTGCTCTTGTAGGGATTATCATCATGGTTTCTATTGCAATTTATGCGCCTGATGATGTCCAGGGAACCCTGATGACCTCCTATCTTATCATCGCCCTGATTTCAGTCATAGGGATAATTACCATGTACAAGGCAGTCCCCGCTGATCCAAAAACGCACCGGCTCCCTCATGGTTCTCCTGAACAGAACATGATTCACCGGATGGAAAAGAAGATAGTTCCAATCCTTTGCATCATTGTCTTCCTGCTTCTTTTACTTGGAATGAATTATGGCCTTGTCCTGATGCTTATCGGAATGCTTCTTTTTCCTCTTGGGGTAATTGCATACATTGATGATGGAAATATTACCCTTCGGGACTCTGAGTTTCCTACTTTTATCAAGGGTGTAGGCGCGGTCCAGGGCGGAAAAGGGACAACTATTGCCCCTGCTATTCAGGATATCGATAAAAAATCATTACCATATCTTGAACCTCTGATAAATTCAGTATTCTCTAAATTAAACCTGGGGCTGAATGAAGACAGGATCTGGCAGAGGTTTGTCAATGATGGCGGGAGTTACCTGATTTATAAATATCTGAACATCTATCTTGATGCGCTCAAGCTTGGCGGGAAGGCAGACACGGTTGGTCTGATTGTAAGTTCATCCATGCTTGATCAGATTTTGTTGCGGGATCACCGGCATACCATCTCTATGGGTTTTATGACTCTCCTTGTCCCGATGCATGCCATGATGGTTGCTATTTTCCTGTTTCTCTATCATATTCTGGTTGTAATGGCTGATGCCATCGCTGAAGAAATGGCCTCATTAGGAGAAGCCGGAGCTGCACTCACTTCCGGCCAGGGTGCTTCTATTGCTGGTGCAATGGGAGGGAGTATGTTTGTTTTTTCAAATTTTGACAAGGATGCAATCGGATTTTATGTAATTATTATCATTACCATGCTTACTATCTCAAATGTGCTGGCAGGGAAGATCGTATCTGGCGGGGATAATGCATTAGTATATTTTTATACAAGTCTTATCTGTTCTGTATCCGGGCTCCTTTACATAGTGGCTCCAATCCTTACCGGGTTATTCTTTCAGATTCCCGTCTTTGAAGGTGTATAAACGATGGTTGAACTCTCTGACTCTACACGGCGACTGGTAATATTTGTAGCAATTGTTCTTGGGGGTTCAGTTCTCCTGATTTTTGATATCCCTGTCCTCTACCTGATGATAGCAGTTATTGGTATTGCGACTGTTTTGCTAATCATAACCGGAACCATCATCCTTTCTGAATTAATCCGGGATATAAGGCATTGGTTGAAAACCCGTCCAAAAAAACCTAAAAAGGAAAAACCTCCCAAAGATAAAGGAAAAGAGAAAGTTAAAGGAGAAGGTTTATTTTCTTCACTGTCTGGTAAAATTAAATTACCATCGTTCACTCTGCCTTCAATTAAAATGCCTTCCAGGCCGGTAAAAACCCGTGATGAGAAGAAAAAGAGCAGAGATGAGAAAAAAAGTAAGGAACCCTCTCCGAAATCTGGCAAGCCTGCTGATATGAAGGAAGAGAATGAAGATGTTGAAATCTCTTCTGATAGTGTAAAAACTGATGATGTTACATTTGATGCTGATCTTCTCGAAGGCCTGGATCTTGATGACAGTCTTGATATTGATGCTGAACTGGACTCGGTAAATCCTGAGTTTGATAATATCAGGACTCCATACGGGGATGAAGATGTAATGCCTGATATTCCATCTGACGCTGATGTAAAAAAGATGGATATTTCTACCAAAGATGAAGAAGAGGAGATTATCCTGGATGACGACCAGGGACCAGATGAAATAGATGCTATCTATTCAAGCACGATTGATATCGGTTCAGATTCAGGCGGGGATGTCATCTCAAACCTTGAAGGTGGAGATACGATCAGTTCATCTGATCTCTCTACCTACAGTTCATCTGAAGAGACGCCATATATGTATGGCCAGGAGGATGACGACTCTGGTGGGGAAGAACAATTTGAATTAAGTCAGGTGAGGGGTGGGGGCGATGATGATCTTATCGCTTCACTAAAAGCTGATATTGAAGATCTTAAGAAACGGGATGATGATGTCCTTCTGCGTGATTTGAAGGATATTCATATAACTGCTGAGGAACTTGCAGAAGAACTTCAGGAGATTATGACTATCATCAACAGAAGTATAAAAAGAAAATAAATAGAATTAAATAAAAGATCAGAAAGGAAAATATGGCAGAGGTTCCGGCAAAACTGGAAAAAGGCGGTTCATGGGTTACATCAAAAATTGATATCGGAAAAGACGGTATCATTCTTAAAGATCCATGGAATGTCACAGTAAGTTACCGGAGTATTGTTGACTTACAGAAACGCGGGCAGATGATCACGCTGGTTACAACAATGCCGGATAAAACCGAGCACCAGTACAAGATTGCATCGGTTGACAAGGTCCTCACAATTCTGACCAAGAAGATCATCATGGCCTGTAATGCATACAGGATCATGGCCCATTTCATGTCTCCGGCAATCAGGGGAGGTGTTCTGGTTACTAATGCGAAATGGGAGAAAGGTGCAATTGCAGTTCTTAAGACTGGCATCTGGTTTGTCAGCCAGGAGAAACAGATCAGCGTGCCTCTTAAGGAAGTGGCAAG
>JAQVIE010000055.1 GCA_028695895.1 Methanospirillum sp.
CCAACAGGTTGTTGCATTGATGCGACAGGTCTTTGGGAGGTCAAAGATTGAAAGATCCCTTCGTGATGATTATGATTATCATAACCGGGTTATCAGTTCTATGCATCTCTCCTGCCTGGAAGTAGATAATGGTGTTATTACAAGGGTCAACCCGGCTTTTCTTCAGATCTCCGGGTATGATGAATATGAGATCCTTGGTCAATCTCCAGAAACATTTTTTACCCGCCTGGCTGATTCTGAAGAGTTACTCTTTACATCCCTGCCTGCAAAGTCACGGGAAGGAATAATCAGGGAAAAATATAATAAAGAGATCCCCTGTCGGATAACCATCAGCCCTGGTAATTCAGAAGTATTTGGGGATGGAATCTGGTTTATTGAGGATCGCCGGGAATATGCATCTCTCTTTTCAGTTTTGAAAGAGACCGAATATGAATGTCGTGAACAGCTCTACCTTGCTGAAACGATTGTAATCAGGTTATCACCAGATGGTTTTATCTCGTTTGCTAACCCGGCAGCATCAGGTTGTTTTGGATATGATCCTGACACACTTGTCGGAAGTCCGGTATCAGTTCTTTTTCCACCGGTGGCAACTATTGATGAAAACCTTGCAGAATTGTTTTTGGAGGTATCAGATGCATCATCATCGGCTCTTCATATTTTTGAACATTGTAAAAAGAACGGAGGTTATCTTTGGATTGCGTGGACCAGCAGAGGCCTTTACAATGCAGACAATGAACTGACCGGCATCATCTGTGTTGGGACAGACATGACCGAATATGCATCAAATGGCAGGGAACGAATATCTACCCGCGCATGGCGTGACAGGATACTCACTTCCACCGACATAGGTCCTGAAGTATTTGATGCTGTGCTTCAGGCATGCATGGAGATCGGCCGGGAAGGCAGAGAGGGCAAACCGGTAGGAACTTCTTTCCTTGTCGGTGATTCTGACGAGGTATTAAAGCTATCCAGGCAGTTAATTCTGAATCCATTTTCAGGACATCCACCTGAGATCAGGATGGTATCTGTCCCGGATGTCAGGGAGATGTTAAAAGAATATGCGCTCCTTGATGGTGCATTTGTAGTAAGTGGTGAAGGCCTTCTTGAAGCAGCAGGACGGTATATCACTGTTGATACTTCATTTGTATCCCTTCCTAAGGGAATGGGAACCCGTCATTCATCAGTTGCGGCACTTACCAGTATAACTGGCGCCGTCGGGTTTGTAGTATCTGAAAGTGGTGGAAAGGTCTCTATTATTAAAAAAGGAAAAATTGTGAAGGTCATCGCATGAATCAGATCGGCCTGAAGAGATTCTTTGCTGCAAGACAAATCGGGCATACCCAGTCCTGCGGAAGGTCCTGAAAATCAGTTCCGGCAGGAGCATCTTTGTCTCCGACAGCAGGATCATACACATGACCACAGATGCTGCATTTCATCTTCTGCATAGCAGGTAATGGGTATTATGGTAATTAAACCGTATTGGTTATGCCATAAATGGGTTCCTCTGCCTGACTATCACGTTTTTAATGCTTTTTTTTACCAATAAAAAAATCAGGTATAAGATGCAAAATCGTATGTATGAAGTATGCGGATACTTTTCTACGATAATATATGTTGATTCTTCGAAAATATCTGGAAACATGTGGTTGTGAACCTGACCTTATTGCGCTTATCCGGGTAATAGCACGACAGATGGAGACAATCCGCAAGGCTTTTCTTGAAAATCAGACATTTGAAAAAACCCAGAATCCCTCAGGAGAACTTCAGACCCAGATGGATGTCTGGGCAGATGAACATCTGATTAAGGTTATAGGTGAATCCGGCCTTGTTAGAGAGCTTGCATCAGAGGAACAGGCTGATATTGTCAGATTTGAAAATTCCAGGACCGAATACTGCGTGGTCATGGATCCTCTTGATGGTTCATCTCTTATATCAACAAATCTTGCAGTGGGAACTATCGTAGGTATTTATGATAGTGGCGGGGTGCTTCAACCAGGATCAAAACTCAGGGCTGCATTTTATACACTTTTTGGCCCACTCACTGTTCTTGTTGTATCAGTAGGAAAAGGGGTTCAGAGCTTTGCATGGGATCAGGAAAATGAACATTATCTCCTGCTCAGGACCGGAATTACGGTACCTGAAGGCAAACAGTACGGTACCGGCGGGTTGAGAAAGGAATGGCTGCCTGAACATATCAAAGTCATTGACTACTTTGATGAGAATGGGTTTAAAATCCGTTATTCAGGTTCATTTGTTGCTGATTGTCATCAGTTACTGACATATGGCGGTATATACTCTTATCCGGGATCTAAGAAAAATCCGGATGGAAAACTTCGGTTATTATTTGAAGCAAATCCCCTGGGATTTATTATTACCCAGGCAGGTGGCCGGATTACGGATGGAAAAAGAAATATTCTTGATATTGTTCCAGAAAAACAGCACCAGACAACTCCTATCTATATTGGCAGCAAGGGTATTATTGAAAAAATTGAAGAGATATTCTCATCATCATCCATCTTTTGATCTAAATCAGGAATCTTTAATATGGCTGCAAACATTATATATGGCAGATGGTTAGCAGTATTGTCCTCCCAATCAAGAAAGTATATTCTCTTGTTGACACTCTGATTTCCGTAGAAATGAAAGAGGATGAAGGAAGGACATTTCAGGGCCGGCTTGTGGCTGTGGATGAGTACCTGAACCTGCATCTTGAGGAAAGTGTGGACATGTCAGGCGAAAACAAAGGTCGCAAGCTTGGAACACTCGTTATTCGGGGAAATAATATTTTGTCAATCGCGCCGGTTGCCTAAAGGTGGAAATGTCCGGAACAGATGAGGATGCATTTCGGATCATTGCCGCTTCACCTGAAGGTGTACTGCAGAGTGAACTCTGGAAGATCCTTGGGGTTGACAGCAGGAAATGTTCACGTATTGTAAAAAAACTCCTGGATTTAAACCGGGTAGAACGTATTGAACACCGGCAGGATGGTATTAAGACCTTCAGGCTCATTGCCATGAAAGGCCCTGCAGATCCATACTGTCTTCTTGCCGGTGATGAGTTGATACCCTGCGTCGCATGTGAAGAAGATTGTACCATAGAGGCATGCAATGATCTGCTTGACTGGATATATCAGCTTGCAATTAGTGATGCAGAAGAATCTTATTCAACTTCAGAAAAAACTGAAGGATAATTTTTTTTAGATTTTGCCATTAGATTCAAACTGATCTAAAAATGCATTGCACTCAACACAGGAAAGAATGGATGTGTAATATTTATGCATGTATTCTTTAACCATGCGACGGGATGAAAACCGTGGTGCATTGCTTTTAATTGATTCTTTCATCATGGCAACCCATCTGTGTGGTATACCATTAAGGTCTGTATCATAGTAACATGGAACAATCTCATTTTCAAGGATGGAATACATTTCAGAGGCATCTTCCCAGTCTCTATCATGATTATTATTGTTATTATTATTTCCAAATATCCATCCGTTCTTACCATTATATCCTTCAATCCACCAGCCGTCGGCAATGGAAAAGTTCAGAACACCATTGACAGCAGCTTTCATTCCGCTTGTTCCACTGGCTTCAAGAGGGGGAACAGGGTTATTCATCCAGATATCAACCCCCTGAATCAGGTACTTGGCAACCTGTTCACCGTAATCTTCAACAAATGCTATCCGTCCGCCGAATTCTGGTTGTTGTGCGTACAGGTAAATACGTTGAAGGATCCTTTTTCCTTCATCATCAGCAGGATGGGCTTTTCCTGCAAATATTATCTGCACTGGTTTCCAGGGATTATTCAGTATTCTTTTTAACCGGTCAAGATCCCTGAAGATAAGATCGGCCCGCTTATATGTTGAAAATCTGCGCGCAAACCCGATTGTCAGGGCATTGGGATCAATAAGGGCACCACCTGCAACAACATTAGCACAATCTGCCTGGTATTTCATCCAGTCACGTCTTTTAAACTGTAAAATGCGGTTGATGAGTTTAATTTTAAGGGCATAGTGGAGTTCCCAGAGTTTTGCATCAGGAACCCGGTCAATCAGAGCCCATACATAATCCTTATCATGATGGTCAAACCAGTCCGAGCAGATTGGAGAGATGTACCGGTTCAGGAGTGTAACCAGGCGGGGGTTTATCCATGTTGGTATGTGAACACCATTGGTAATCGAACCTATCGGTACTTCATCAAGCTTGTTGTCAGGCCAGAGAAAATGCCACATCTTTCTTGCAACTTCGCCATGTTTTGCACTTACTCCATTTGAATATGCAGACATTCGCAGGCAGAATGCTGCCATGTTAAAAGTGTCCGAAGGATCTTCAACATGCTGACCTTTTTTCAGGAAATCCTCCCTGTTAAAATGCATACTGGAATAATATGGGTTAAAATATTTGTCAATCATCCAGTGAGGGAATTTATCATGTCCTGCAGGAACGGGGGTATGGGTTGTGAAAAGAGTAGTGTTTATTACGTGCCTGATTGCTTCTTCAGGTGCCAGTCCTTCTTCAACCATTTGCCGGTAGAGTTCAACCAGGGCGAAAGCAGCATGACCTTCGTTCAGGTGAATTGCCGAGTACCTGATTCCAAGAGATTTTAATGCATTTATTCCGCCTATTCCAAGGACAATTTCCTGAAGCAGTCTCATCTCATTGTTACTACTGTAAAGACGGCTGCTGATGCTTCGAAGATGTGGGGGGTTTTGTTCAATCTCAGTATCAATCAGGTAGAGGATAACACGTCCGATATCAACTCTCCACAGGGCAAAGTGGATCTGTGGTGTTATAAACGGAATCTGCAAAACCATCTGTTTTCCGTCTCTTCCAAGAACCCGTTTCACCGGGGCATTGTCTCTATCAAGTTTCTCTTCTACATCTTCCTGCCATCCGTCATTTCTGACCCGTTGATGCAGGTAACCGTCAGAGTACATGAATCCTATCGCAACAAGTGGTATGCCGATGTCACTACATTCTTTGAGATGATCCCCGGCAAGAAATCCAAGACCACCTGCATATAACGGGAGTGAGTGCTGAAGACCATACTCTGCAGAAAAATATGCGATCTTATGATGCTGGTGTTCAGGATAATATTCGTCAAACCATTGATTTTTTGCCAGCATATATCGTTGAAACTTGGCAATGACTGCATCATAGTGGTTGGTATAATCAACATTGGATATTGCTGCTTCAAGTAAATCCGGAGTAAGTTCCTGTAACATTCTGACCGGATTATGGATGGATTCTTTCCATCCCTGGCGGTTCAGATTTTTAAACAGGAGCCAGGCTTCAGGGTGCCATGAGGACCAGAGATTATATGAGAGATCGATAAGTCCTGAAAGACGGTCAGGAATGTGATCGAAATCTATCCAACGAATGCCTATCATAATATGCTCATATGCTCTTGCTGATAGGTGATTTTCATCATGTATCGTATATAGTTAATGGCGGTGAACATTCAGGGTTGAGTAAAATGGAAAGTTTAATCAAAAAAGATCAATTCTAATGGCCTGGAAAAAGAGGATATACTCCCGGACGGATTCGAACCGCCGTCATCGGAACCAAAATCCGATATGATTGACCTCTACACTACGGGAGTAGAGAGCAGGTAGAACCTTGCCTTTACATATTGGTGACTTCTGGAATATAGAAATTTCTGCACAATTTATCTGCGTCTTTTCAGAAGACCTGGAAAGAATTTCTCTATTTTGTCCAAAATATCAGGATCAAGTCCGATTTTCCCTGCAGATTGTGTTTTTTCCAGGATGAATTTTTTTGCCTCTTCTTCAGACAGGGTTTTATATGCTTCTTTGGATTCGCGCTGCCAGTCAGTCCAGGATATAAGGTAGTAATGCTGTGTTCCATCTGGCAGTTTTCTTATATACAAGTCTTCCCCCTGCCTGTAATCAAGAGATGCCCTGATGGCTGAACGCGGTGTTTTAAAGATCCAGGGGTCTGTTTTTGGATCAATCTGGAGCCATTTTCCATCTGATGTTCGTATTGTTTTCATGTTTTCTCTTTCCGGAATTGTTGCCTTGTAATTGTTTCATTAATTGTTCTTCGGTCCTGTGCAGCAAGAGGGAAATAATCCTGGTATACCTGGCGGCGTTCATCCACATCGGTATGCAGGTACACCTCGGTAGTTTTGATTGACGCATGCCCAAGGTTTTCCTGCACCACACGGAGATTTCTGGATCTTCGGTACAGCTCACTTGCATAACTGTGTCGGATTTTATGAGGTGTAATTCCTGGGGGAGCATATTTTTTAAAGATAAGCTGGACAGTTCTTGTAGATATATGATTGCCTCCTTGTCCGGCAAAGAGTGGACCTGTCAGCCGGTTTCCAATAAGATAGGCGATCTCATCAAGAGTTTCTTCATCAACAAAGACCATTCTGATTTTTCCACCTTTTCCAAGGACTTTTATCATCTGGTCATCAAAATCCACGTCCTCAACATTCATGGTGCAAAGTTCAGATACCCTGACCCCGGTTGCATAAATAATTCTGATCATCAGCCGGTCGCGTTCATCCGGAATAGATCTGAGAAGACGCATAACCTGACTGTGTTTAAGATATTTAAGATCTTTTTCTTTTACTTTCGGACGGTCAATCCGTGGGACCGGATTTACTTCAATGACCTCCTGCATGAGAAGAAATCTGTAAAAGGATGAAAGTGATGACAGAATACGGTTGTACGTTGAAGCATGATATTGTCTGTTATAAGAGAGAAATTCGAGATACCTTGAGATCTCTGATGCACTGACCTCTACACCCGTCTCCAGCCTGAGCAACTCCTTGTGCTCCCACTTTTTCGACAAGTCACCCCGGTATGTTCTGGTCAACCAGACGAACTGACCAAATCTCCTGATGGTGAGATTATAACTGCTTAGTGTTTTCTGTGAATAATTCCTCATTTTCAGATATTGGATAAACCGGGGAATCCATTCTGAAAAATATCTAATTTTCACTATTGTATTCTTTAATTCTCTAAAATATTAAATATTTCGCAGAATACCTATTCTGCGAAACTAAAGATCCTGAAATTATTATATAAAAATTATTTCAAGACGATAGTGAAAAAATTCCGGATGATCAGTAAAAAAAGATATTTGAGTGGGGATATAGGAGTAATACCTGATTTGGATTATTCCTTGCCAGGGAAATTTTGTATCACTGGAATTAAGAATAGATGTTAAAGAAAAGATACGCCCAGATCGGAATTCGAATCCGAGTCGTCGGCGTGACAGGCCGACATGATAGGCCCCTACACTATCTGGGCTTTGGGAAAACCCCTACACATATTGTATCTCT
>JAQVIE010000056.1 GCA_028695895.1 Methanospirillum sp.
CTGACATGGTAAGTCAGTTCAGAGACCAGTTTCTGGGTTGGTTCAAATCCTTCTATGAGGGTTACAAATGCCTTAACTGCCTGTCCTTTTAAGTCATCAGGAATGCCGATAACCGCAGCTTCTGCAACTGCTTTGTGGGAAATAAGGGCTGATTCCACCTCTGCAGTTCCAAGATTATGTCCTGCAACGATAAGTATGTCATCAGATCTTCCAATGACCATAATATACCCGTCTTCATCTTTTACAGCGAGATCTCCTACCGTATACCAGTTTCCGATCTGGTTCCAGTAATGGTTATACCTTGCAGGATTGTTGTAAACGGTTCGCATCATTGCAGGCCATGGCTCTTTGATTACCAGGAGGCCGCCCTGACTTGCAGGAACCGGGTTTCCTTTTTTATCAACAACGTCTGCAACAATGCCTGGGATGGGAACGCCTGCAAACCCTGGTTTCATGGGTTGACCAAGCGGGGTTGTTATCATATGCATTCCGGTTTCAGTCTGCCACCAGGTATCAAGAATGGGACATCTGTTTTTTCCGATAACCCTGTAGTACCATTCAAATGCCTCAGGGTTAAGTGGTTCTCCGACTGATCCGATGATCCTGAGTGAGCTGAGGTCATATTTGTCAGGCCATTGTTCTCCAACCTTCATGAACATCCTGATTGCAGTAGGAGCCGTGTAAAAGACTGTTACTCCGAACTCTTCGATAAGGCTCCACCATATCCCAGGATCAGGATAATCAGGTGTAGTCTCAGTGATAAGGACAGTTGCTCCAACTGAGAGCGGACCATAGACGATATAACTGTGTCCTGTGATCCAGCCTGGGTCTGCAGTACACCAGTGGACATCATTCTCTTTTAAATCAAAAATATATTTACTGGTGTAATGTGCTCCAACGATATATCCGCCTGTTGTGTGCACGATTCCTTTTGGTGTTCCGGTTGTTCCGCTGGTATAGAGGATAAACAGAGGATCTTCACTATCCATCTCTTCTGGAGGACACTCCTCACTCACTCCTTCCTGGATGGCGTAAAAATCCACTTCCATTTCAGAGTAGAGTTCTACAGGGCATCGTTCCCTGCTCAGAACCACTATCTTCTCTATACTGGGTGAGTTCCTGACTGCATCAGCTACGATACTTCGTAATTGTATTATCTTTCCTCGTCTTATTCCAACATCTGCGGTTATGACTATCTTTGCCTGGGCATCCCTGATTCGTGAATGAAGTGCATCAGCTCCAAATCCTGCATAGATTATCGAATGAACTGCTCCTATTCTCACACAGGCAAGCATGGCGATGACATGCTCTGGCACAAATGGCATGTAAAGACAGACTCTATCTCCTTTCTGAACTCCTAAATTTTTCAGAGCATTGGCAAACCTCATCACAGCCCGGTAAAGTTGACGGTATGTATATATCTCTTCTTTACCTCTCTCTCCTCTCCAGATAAGAGCTAACTTATTCCTTCTTCCATTCTTGACATGCCTGTCCAGACAGTTTGCAGAGATATTAATTTTACCTCCACAAAACCATCGGGCATTCGGCCATTTCCACTCTTTTACCTTATCCCAGGGTTTTATCCAGTCCAGTTCACTGGCTTTTTCAGCCCAGAATCCGTCAGGATCAGATAAAAACTCTTCATATGCTTTTTTATAATCGCCAAGAGCAGAGTTTTCCTGGTAAGATGGGTCAGGAGTGTAGGTTTTGCCGTCCAGTTTGACATCGAAATTTTCAGCCATCTTTGTAACACCATTTGGTTCATGCGGGGTATTATTGGTCAGACAGATGGCACTCATGCCTGACCAGTTAATTAATCAACAAACAGAAGATTGTTGATCGCATGATCAATCGTGTAGAATAATAAATTAATATAATGTTGCCTCCGTCGTACGTATGTGTCGATCATATTAATTCATTAAATTTATTCTTATTTTTTAGATATTCTTTGATAAATTCACTATTTTACAGAATTTTTTTGTTATATTTTGTTAAATTTAATTTTTGAAAAATTGATTATTGTTGTTTCGCGCAATGTTTAACAAACATATTTTTCCGCATCCGCGATCGTCACGATCGTCATATTTATCTAATTTAATAAGTCCTCCATTACCTGCAGAGGCATCATCATGTTTGGTATAAACAGACAGTTTTTACACCTGAATAAGTCCTGGGTTTGTTCCGGTGATACATCGGCCTCCTTTTTTTGAGACCACAAATGTATTCTCAATTCCAACCATCCCCACACCTGCAATTCCTTTCTTTGGTTCTAAGGCGATGACCATGTTTTCCTCCAGTGGTTCATTAAATCCATCAGCGATTACAGGAATTTCATCAATCAGTAATCCGACCCCGTGTCCCAGAAATTTCACCTGTCTGTCTTTATACCCCATGAAATTATCCAGGAATTCAGGTGTTTGTGCTTCAATCACCTCCCTATATATATGAGACGGGATATTTTCCGGAACCAGCAGGGATGCAGTATTTTCCTGAACTTTTACACACTGATTATGTTCTGCAATAACTTCATCCGGGAGTGATGATCCAAACATGTAGGTCATGGTTTTATCAGTGTGGTATCCGCCAAATCCACATCCCACATCAATAAAAACAAGATCCCCTTTTTTAAGTTTTCGTCTTCTGTCCCCGAGAAGTGGAACTGCAGGACATAATCCCACTGAACCACCAGGCCCGTCAAAAGATGTAGGATATAATGAATTTTCACCAAATCCTATCTGTCCAAGGAGCATCTCGGTATTAAATGATCCAAACCTGGAAATTCCATGATGACCCTCATCAACCAGAAATGAATAGAGTCTGCTTGCTAATTCACTTTCACTCATCCCTTCCTTTAGCATGTCAGGAACACATTCCTCAAGTACCTTTTCATGGATTTTCCCTGATTTTTCCATAAGTGAAAGTTCAAAGAGACTCTTAACTGCCCTGACCATTGCTATATCTCTATCCATAGATTTGACATGTGCAAAAGGAAAGTGTCTGGAAAATCTCTGGTAAAAACCAAGAGGAACTATATCAGTTTCCAGGTATACTGTGTCAGGAAGGGTAGTATACATTTTTGCAGCATCGCGAAAACTACTCATCTTTTCAATAACCGGAAATTCAGACTCAGTTTTTGCCCTTTCATGACTTTTTCTGACCCACAAAACCGGGTCATCATCCCTTGGAATACAAAGCATGCTGTCCTGCATTGTACCGGTGAAATAATAGAGATTAATATTTTTAAAAATTACACAAAATTCCCAATTCGGGTTTTGTTCTTCCATCCGTTTTTTAAAACGGCTCATTCTCATCTTTAATTCATTACCTGGTACCCGACTATCCATGATAACTGTTTGTCGGGAGCCATGATATGTTATGTCATGGCATCAGGAAGATTTTCATGACTTTAAAAAAAAAGTCTTTAAGGATGTGTAATTATTATGTTTTTTTCATAGCTGTTATATCAGATATCTGTGTAAGATGCCAGAGTAGCTTATCAGATTATTATTAAAACCGGCAGAATTACAAAAGCTGATCACTTCTTTTTTAAACCATGAAAGGATATGTTTCTGGTATGACAGTCAGGGATCTCATTATACATGAATGCAAAGAACTTGGGATATCCTGTGTTGGATTTGCAGATGTCAGCCGATGGAAAGATCCCCTCTTTGAACCATGGGTTCCTGAAGAGTTTTTTCCAGTTTCTGTCTATCCTGAAGCACAGACTGCGGTTGTCATCGGACTTCCGGTGCACCTTCCTGTTGTCGAATCTGCTCCTTCAATCTGGTATCATGAAGAGTATAAGACGGTGAACTCCCTGATTGATCAATATACCTGGCGTCTTGCATCACTTCTAAACTCCCATGGTTATTCTTCTGTGTCAGTACCTCGTGACGGGTATGGAAGCATCAGGGTACTACAGAAAAATCCGGTTGCTTTTTTTTCACATCGTCATGCCGCAGTACTTGCAGGTCTTGGAACATTTGGAAGAAATAACATGGTTTTGACAGAAAAGTGGGGACCAAGAGTCAGGTTTGGAACCGTGCTTACCAGTGCACATATTCCTTCTGATCCGATAATGGAAAAGTCTGTATGTATCAAGTGTAATTCCTGTGTTCATGCCTGCCCTGTCAATGCCCTTTCAGAAGATGATTATCCTGATTCCCTCACTGATAAAAAAGCCTGTACTGAAAGAAGTGCCCTTTTAAATTCAGAGTCCAGATCTCCTTGTGGTATATGTATCAGGGTATGTCCGGTAGGATCTGACCGGGTATTGTTTGAACGGACTGATATTAGGATATATGATGATCCGGAGGCAGGGAAAAAATATCATTTTGCATGGGATCATGTCAGATCATATGGAAGTGACTGGCAGAAAAACAAGGATAGAACCTGATATGGATTTTCAAGGCCACATTTGTCTGAAATGTGAGAGAAGGGATTATGAGGTCATAATAGGGCATTTGCCCTGGTTTTCAGGAGAAAAGCCAAATTTAGATTAAATGTGGGTTTATATCTGGATTTACCCGCTGTTATATTGCAATTTCTTAAAAATATTGAATATTTTCAGAAGATTACGACAAACTTTTTATCCTCAGGTGGCAAAGAGTATGTGCAGACGAAAGAGTAAATTCTGACAATAGTTTTTGTAAGTTCTCGTTCAATTCGAAAGGGTATCTCACTGCTATTCTTGGTAATTCTCTGGCGCAATGTGATTATAATCACCACGGCCCAACAGTTTTGCAAAAGCCCGGATAAGGGACTATCATGGAAGGAAAGAAATTATACGTAGGCAACCTGCCCTACTCAACAAACGAAAGCCAGCTCAGCGAACTTTTCTCAACCTATGGTGAGGTTGTAAGTGCAAAAATTATTGAGAACAAAGGTTTCGGGTTTGTTGAGATGGGAACTACAGAGGAAGCCCAGGCAGCACTCGATGCCCTGAACGATACCGAATTTGGTGGAAGAACCATGCGTATCGATGAAGCACGCCCGATGCAGCCACGCCGTGACTTTGGTGGAAACCGTAGCGGTGGATTTGGCGGTTCAGGCGGTTTTAACAGAAGACGGTACTAATCCAACAAATAATCTCTTTTTTTTACATTATTACATTCGTTACTTTTGCCTGTTAATATCCGGTTGCATAATAATATCCTTTATCATAGAGGATACTGACCGGAGCATCATAGGCATCACTTATGGATTCATCAGACAGGACATCTTCTTTTTGTCCGTCTTTATAAATTGTACCGTTTTTAAACAGAATTACCCGTTTTATTTCAGGAATGATATCCTGAAGAGAGTGGGTAACAAGGATGATAGCCGTTTTTGATGCAACTTTTCTCATCGACCTTCGAAGCATATGGAGAGCATTAAGATCAAGACTGTTTGACGGTTCATCAAGGATTAGTACCTGCGGATCATGGACGAGTGCCCGTCCAATAAGAAATCTTCTGGCCTCTCCTGTTGACATTTCAGAAAATGGCCTGTCAATAAGGTGGCTAATCTCTAAAAAATTGCAGATATCATCCGCCTTTCTCTCCATTTCTGGTGTAATGGTGTGAAAAAAAAGCCCGATACTGCTGAAAAAACCAGAAAGGATAACTTCCCTCCCTGAAATAATTCTGTTAAATGTAAACTGCAGATCCTGGGATACATAACCGAAATGAGACCGGAGCAAAAAGACATCCCAGGTTTCCTGTCCCCAGATCTTGAAAACAGAACCTTTTTCTGAATATACCGGATATAATTCTCTTAAAAGTGTTTTGATAAAGGTGGACTTTCCTGAACCATTAGGTCCTAATATAGCGATATGTTCCCCGTCAGGTATCTGAATTGATATAGAATGAAGGATTGTCGTATTATTATGTGTGACAGTAATATTTTGAAAATCCACAAAAAATTTAGACTGGTTCATGTTATTTTTTCAGATTCAGATAAAATTATTACAACAATCATAATATGGAGATAACACTCTCAATTACCTGCAGATTTCTTTCTCCACGAGCCAGGCGGAACTTTGATCTCAAACCTTGCTCCTTTACCATATACGCCATTTTCCCTTATCTTAATATCTGTAACCTCGAGGATCTCCCTGGCAAGAGTAAGGCCAAGCCCGGTATTTTTTCCATACCCCTGCATAAATATTCTCTCTTTTTCTTCTGGTTTTACACCAGGTCCGTCATCATTAATGATAAGTAAAAGAGATCCGTCTTCTTCTTCCCTGGAATAGATTCCTATTCTGGCAATCTCTTTCGCATGACGCATGGCATTTTCCAGTAGATTATAAATAACTTTTACTGAAAGAGGATCTGCAAAAATATCTGCAGGAACAAGGTCAATACTTAGATCAACAATACTATTCTGAAAATCATTTACTGCCTTCATTACCAGTCTCTCACAATCCTGCCATATTGGTTCATGAAGTCCTATACTCTGGTACTCACGTGAAAAGTGGAGATGCCTCGTAATCTGTTCAATGATGTTCTGACAGATAAAATAAATCTCTTTTCTCCGGTTTTCATCCTTTTCAATCATCAGCATCTCCAGATATCCCGAAATCGCAGTGACTAGGTTGCTTATATCATGCCTTGTCAGGTGTGTCAGAAGTGATATCTTTTCATTTGCAAGCTTCAGTGCTTTTTCTGAGTTTTTTCGTTCAGTAATATCCCGAAAAATCAGGATTAATCCGGCTGGATTCTGGTCTGGATCAGTTACCTGTGACCCGGATATACTTACCGTCTTTATTACTTCTGAATCAGGAATAAGTTCATAATCGGTGATAACCCCTTTTTCAGTGATCTTGTTTCGGATTGTTGAGAAAACAGATTCAGGAAATGGTAGCCTGGTGAAAGTTACCGGATTTGCCGGATAAATTTTTGTTAACAGGTTATTTGCAGTTTTATTTGCATTAATGATTCGCCCATTCATATCGGTAAGGATAAGACCGTCAGGCATGGTCTGAATTATGTTTGTTGCAACTGATTCAGGAGTCAGGATGAACAATCCGTATTTCAAAATTGCATAGGAAATAACAAGTGAAAATAGAACAATGCCGATGAAAACGAGGTTTGGTGCAAATATTCCGATCATCGGCAGAATTACGACAGATTGTGATCCAAACCCTAAAAGGATGAGTAATCCAATGCTGATAGAACTGGACTGCCGCTTTAGGATATCTGTTCCTGCCGATTTTTGTGCTTTAAGTCCTACATATGCCCCCCAGATCAGGACTATAATAAAATATAGCGCTGCAACAGAATAAACCGGATCTGCCATTGCAGGAGCATAATAATACCTGAAATCAGG
>JAQVIE010000057.1 GCA_028695895.1 Methanospirillum sp.
TACGTAATTATCTTGATGATGAAATAGCAGCTCTTACAGTCTTTAAAATACAAGGCCAGATTAAAGGAGAAGGGTACATCATATTGCATATTCCTGAAGCCTCAATCATTCCACTTACCAATATCATGATTGGATTAACGGAAACAGACCGGGAAATTGATGATATGGACAGGAGTGCTATCAATGAGATAGGAAATATCATGAGTTCTTCTTTCCTTGATGCATGTGCAACACTTCTGAATATTATCATGATTCCATCTCCTCCATCCATGGTAATTGATATGCCCCATGCTGCACTTGAGTCAATTATTGCCACCCAGGAGATAAATGAAAATGTGGATGAAGTTGTGTTATTCAAAACAGAACTCACCTGTGCAACTCATGAGATCAAGGCAAATATTATTCTTCTTCCAAGCAAACCCCTGCTTGCAGAAATCTTTGCCAGGATGGATAATGTCATAGCTACATCAGGCTGAATTGTATGGGCAAGATGATTACCGGCAGTGACCAGCGCGAAGTCATCATAATTGGTATTGGTGAATGGAGCACCGGGGATTCTGTCATGACATCCATTGGGCTGGGTTCCTGCATTGGTCTTGTTATCCACGATGAAACTAAGAAGATAGGGGGTCTTGCACATGTCATGCTCCCAAAATCCGGTGGAAAACCCAATGAACGGGCTGGAAAATATGCAGATACGGCAGTTGAAGTACTGATGAAGGAATTGGCTCAAAAGGGAAGTAAAAAAAACAATCTAAAGGCAAAACTTGCAGGTGGCGCTTCAATGTTTCAGAATTTCTCAGGAAATCTTAATATAGGGGGAAGAAACGCTGAAGCACTCAAAGAAATCCTGAAAGAACTGTCTATTCCGATTGTTCGTGAAGATCTTGGAGGAACCATGGGCAGGACAATTACCTATTATCCAAAAGAAAACGGCCGGTTGGTTGTGAGACAGGCTGATGGCACAACCAGAGAACTATAATTTAAAATCTAAATTCCCGCTGCTGAATCTTCAATAATTTTTTCCAGCATTTTAACGATGTCAAGCAGGACAGGCGGGTTTGGAAGCATAAATATATTCAGGTTTAGTTCATGTTCGTCACATATTAATTCAGTCTTAAAAAAGACAATATTATCATATAGAATATTACTTTCTTTAACTACCAGATCAAATACATTTTTTGGGAGATCAAATAGTGCTCTTGGTGGTGAGGGAAGCATGATGATGCCTAACAGTTCTGCTGTCCCGTCAAGGAATGCAGATACCATGATATTACCAATTTCATTGATAGCACTTTCATCCATTTCGTTCATTGGACGGCCTGGTTCATCAGGCAGGCCCAGCATGATGCTGGTCATCTGAATTACTGATTCCTGTGGGACGTGGAGAATAACATAACCAGCCTTTGTCATCTGCCCTTCCATGGTAAATATGACCATGGCAGAAAGATTCTGTTCTATCTGCCGATTGATCTCATGCAGGTCAACAATGCTTATCTCCGGAACATTCAGCATTATTGGTGTGTTTAACATCGTGGAAAGCGTGGTTGCTGCATGGGATGCACCGATATTCCCAAGTTCCCGTAGGGCATCTTTTTGATTATCGTTTAGTTCAACCCTGAAATCTGTGATTGTTTTGTCTTTCATAGTTGCCGTTAAAGGTGCTGCACCGGTGCTTGGTATCTGTTCTTCCGGCTGGCTCTGTTCATTATCTGACTGTCCATCATCAGGAATCTCATCCTTATACTGCATAAGGATGCTCATAACCGGATCATCAACAGGTACCTGCGAGTCCTGAATCGGTTTTGGTGATTCTTCCTTTGGCAATTCTGTTTCCGGCTCATGGCTCTCATCTGATGATGTGTCTTCCTGGTCAGATGAGTACTGGGCAAGGATGGACATTACCATATCTGCTTCTGACTGGGGTTTTTGTGGTTCGGCTGATACCGGAGTTGATTCCTTTTTTCCAGGTTCAGTCTTTTCTTTTTGAATTTCATCATCAGTCAATAGAACTGAAGATTTTTTCTGTTCTGATAGAAGTTTTTCTTCAGTTATTTTTCTGACACCCGGCCCTGGTTGTTCTTCAAAGCTCTGGCATCTCTCGATGTGTTCTTTTGCAACTGGATCAAATGGATAAATATTAAGTGCTTCTTCAAATGCCTTGCAGGCAAGAGAATATTCTCCAAGTTCCTCGTAAGACAGACCTATTTTTATAAAAGGTTCGATGAAATCCGGATGAATAGTACTCGCAGATTCAAAATACTGGATTGCAGCATAGAAATTTTTCTGGTCCATTTGCAGGTTTCCCCACTGCATGTACCTGATGTAAATCTCTTCTTCATGCCTTGACCGGTATTTTGGATGGTACTGATCAGTTTTTTCTCCGGGACGCATTAGCAGGGTCAGGTTTTTACGTGCAACCGGGTTATCAGGGTCAATATCAAGTGCAGTAGTAAAACATTTTCTCGCATGTGAAAATCTTCCCATCCTGACATAAGTATAACCAAGATTTACTATCGCTGCAACATTATCCGGATCCTGCGTGAAAGCTTTCCTGAATAAAAATGATGCCTGGTTATAGTCCTTTCTTTCAAGGGCTGATTCTCCCATGTGGAGCATACTTCTGATTTCCCTTCGCAATGTGACATCCATGGCAATCAATTAATGTATAAATTTCCCGAAAAATTACCCGGCATACTGACTGATAGTAGAGTTATTCTGTGTATATATTATATACATTGCCTAATGGTCCCTTCCGTTGCAGCATTACAGGATAAAAACTGCTGCAGCAAGAACAGTTGTCCAATTGCCATTAAGGTCACCTTTTTCAGAGGTGCAAATATGTGATGTCTGAATTATTTTGCCACTTGCCTTGTAAATCTGTTCCCTTTCCTGCCAGGCTGTATCAGGATCAAACTCAATTCCCAGTGTGGTTGCAAGCATGGTTGCAGCAAGATCTTCTGCATATTCACCTGCCTGAATCTGGCTTTCTCCATATGAGTGATGCTCGGAAAGGTATCCATAATGGTTTTTTTCTTCCGGGACGGCAAGACCTATTGCTGAACTCATCAGGCGGTTGGGTTCGTTTGTGTCATTTCTTGCCATAACTGCATAAATAATCTCCCCAGGCCTTAAAAGGCTAAGTCCCTCCTCCCTTGTAACCTCAATACAGTTTGGAGGAAAAATACTCGAGACATTGACGATGTTAAATATCTCAATACCTGCAGATCTCAGTGCGGCCTCGAAGGAGGCAAGGCGGTCTTTATGGACTCCAACTCCTCCGGTAAAGAAGACTCTTCGCGGAACCATCATTATGTACTCATGAGCTGTATTTGATTTTAAAAACAATCCGTCAGCACGGCTTTTTAAAAAAAAGTCTGGCAGAAATTTTATCAGCACATACTCTGAGTGAGCACATCTGACATGGTATTTTCTGCCCTTTTGTGAACTTTCGCTCGTACCTTATAATCTTATCAGGCTAATATATGTGGGATATTCACCATGAAGGCAGTGCTCGGACTCGAAAATGGGCGATATTTCTTCGGAGAGGGCTTTGGAGTTGAAGGAGAAACAAGAGGCGAACTTGTGTTTACAACCCAGATGGCCGGATACATGGAAGCTCTCACTGATCCGGGTTACCATGGCCAGATTCTTCTTTTTACCTATCCGTTAATTGGAAATTACGGTGTCGATAAAGAAAACTTTCAAAATCCGCGTGTATGGGCAGGGGGTTGTGTTATTCATGAACTCTGCCAAAAACCCGCTCAATCAACTCCCCTCCATGCTTTTTTTGAAGAACATGGACTTTTTGGAATGGCAGGGACAGATACCCGTCATCTTACCATCAGTATCCGCGAACAGGGGACTGTCCGCGCAGCCATGATTACCGGTAGTGATGACTGGCAGGCGGCGGTTGAGATGGCAAAAAAAACTCCTGATATCTCCTCCAGATCTCTTATTCCTGATGTGAGCTGCAAAAAGCCATGGCATCATAAGGGGAACGGACCAACAATTGCAGTTTTAGATCTTGGCATTAAGGCAAATATGCTGAGATCTCTTATTTCAAGGGGTGGCGATCTCCACGTCTTTCCCCATGACACAAGGGCTGATGAGATCCTTGCCTATCGCCCTGACGGATTGTTTATCAGCAGCGGCCCTGGAGATCCAATGCAGGCAAAAGCAGCAATTGCTACAGTCCGTGAACTGACAGGACAGATTCCCCTTTTTGGTGCCTGCATGGGAAACCAGATCTGTGGCCTTTCCCTTGGTGCAGAATGCCGGAAGATGAAGTTTGGACACAGGGGATCAAATCAGCCGGTAAGATCTGCTGACGGACGTATTTTGATAACGAATCAGAATCATGGTTTTGTTGTTGATGACCAGACACTTCCTGAAGGGTGCAGGGTCA
Source organism: Methanospirillum sp. (assembly GCA_028695895.1). GTDB lineage: Archaea > Halobacteriota > Methanomicrobia > Methanomicrobiales > Methanospirillaceae > Methanospirillum. The sequence goes on from JAQVIE010000057.1 coordinate 4,409, forward strand.
CCTATGAAAATTGCAATGACAAAACCCTTGAGGGTTTTGAGGACCCTTCTCTTGGAATTTACTGTGTTCAGTTCCATCCTGAAGCGCATGCCAGGCCATGTGAAACCGAAAGGCAATATTTTGATATGATGTTCAGGAGGATGGCCTGATGCCACGCGATCCATCCATAAAAAAGGTGCTGCTGATAGGTTCAGGGCCTATTCAGATAGGTCAGGCAGCAGAATTTGACTTTTCAGGTTCTCAGGCATGTCGAGCTCTTCGTGAAGAGGGAGTATCAGTTGTTCTGGTAAACTCGAATCCTGCAACAATTCAGACCGATCCTGACATGGCTGATGTAACCTATGTGGAACCTCTTCAGGCTGATATCATTGCAAAAATCATTAAAAAGGAGAGACCGGATGGTATCCTTTCCGGAATGGGTGGTCAGACCGGGCTTAACCTGACGGCAGAGCTTGCTGAGACCGGCGCCCTTGATGGAGTCAGAATTCTTGGAACTCCGCTCAAAGCGATTTATGAAGGGGAGGACAGGGAAAAATTCCGTGACCTTATGGAGAGGATTGGTGAACCTGTTCCCCGCTCTGTTATTGTAAGTTCCATGGAACAATTGGAACATGCAGCATCTGTAGTCGGGTTTCCGGCAATTATTCGTCCTGCTTATACTCTTGGCGGTGCAGGAGGAGGTATTGCCTATAACTTTGACGAACTTCGGCGGATAGTGGAACTGGGTCTTGGAAAATCCCGTATACGCCAGGTCCTTATTGAAGAAAGTGTGGCTGGATGGAAAGAGATAGAATTTGAGGTGATGAGGGATGCCAATGATACCTGTATCACTATTTGTGGCATGGAAAACATTGATCCGATGGGAATTCACACTGGTGAGTCAGTGGTTGTGGCACCAATTCTCACCCTGCGTGATGATGAATACCATGTCCTGAGAAATGCAGCACTCAGGATCATCCGTGCTCTTGATGTTCAGGGTGGGTGCAATATCCAGTTTGCATTCAAAGAAAATGACGAGTACCGCGTCATAGAGGTCAATCCCCGGGTATCGCGTTCATCTGCCCTTGCATCAAAAGCTACCGGTTATCCAATAGCACGGGTAGCTTCAAAAATTGCTATCGGGCTTCGTCTTGATGAGATACTAAATACAGTCACTGGAAAAACCCCTGCTTCATTTGAACCTTCCATTGATTATGTTGTTGTAAAAGTTCCCAGATGGCCATTTGACAAGTTCAAAACCGCTGACAGAACACTTACCACGGCAATGAAGAGTACTGGCGAAGTGATGGCTATAGGCCGATGTGTTGAAGAAGCTTTTTTAAAAGCCCTCAGGTCTCTTGACACAGACAGCACACCTCACACAGTCCTGTCTGAAATCAGGATGATTCTTTCCAGACCCACAGATGAGCGATTTGGAACACTTTTTGATGCTTTCCGCCAGGGGATGACTCTGGACCAGATTGCAGAAATCACCAGGATCAATCCTTTCTGGCTGGAAAAAATCCAGAATATTATTGATGTGGAACAGGCACTTGCTGCCAGTCCTGATGATGCCATAATAAAAAAAGCAAAAAGGTTCGGATTTTCTAACCTGGAAATTGCCAGGTATTCCAATAAGGATGTAATGGAGATAGAATCTGCAGTTGGTCTGCCGGTATACAAGATGGTTGATACCTGTGCTGCAGAATTCCCTGCACAGACACCGTATTTTTATTCTACATATGGTGATGAGGTCTGTGAAATCACCCACTCTGACCGGAAAAAAGTCATGATCCTGGGTTCCGGACCAATCAGGATCGGGCAGGGCATCGAATTTGACTATTGCACTGTGCATGCAGTAAGCGCATTGAGGGAAGACGGATTTGAAGTTCACGTCGTCAACAATAACCCTGAAACAGTCTCAACCGATTTTGATACATCAGACAGGCTTTTTTTTGAACCGATGACCCTTGAGGACGTCTCCCGTATTCTTCAGAAAGATGATTACCATGGGGTCATGGTTCAGTTTGGCGGACAAAATGCGGTAAATCTTGCAGTCCCGCTGAAAAATGAGATCGAACGGTTAAACCTTAAGACCAGAATTCTTGGAACCACTCCTGACGCAATGGACATGGCAGAGGATCGTGACCGGTTTAGTATACTGCTGGACTCCCTTTCTATTCCGACTCCGCCTAATGGTTCAGCATATAGTGAGAAGGAAGCATATATTACAGCCAGACGTATCGGTTATCCTGTCCTCGTCCGCCCTTCCTATGTTCTTGGAGGACGTGCAATGGAGATCGTACATGATGATACAGAGCTTGCCACTTATATGCATGAGGCGGTCCGCGTCTCTAAAAATCATCCTGTCCTGATTGACCGGTTCCTTCAGAACGCAATTGAACTTGATGTGGACGCAGTCTGTGACGGCACTGATGTCATCATTGGTGGTATCATGGAACACATAGAGACTGCCGGTGTTCATTCAGGTGACTCTGCCTGTGTTATCCCTCCTCAGTCTCTATCTCCTGATATTCTTGCAGATGTCCGTGATTATACCAGGAAGATTGCTCTTGGTCTTGGAGTTGTCGGACTTGTGAATATCCAGTTTGCGGTGCAGGGCAACACGGTTTATGTTCTTGAAGCAAATCCACGTGCCAGCCGGACAGTTCCATTTGTTGTAAAGGCTGTTGGCATACCACTTGCAAAGATTGCTGCGCGTGTGATGATGGGTGCAAAGCTGGCTGACATACCTTACAAAGAGACGGAAATATCTCACGTCGCGGTCAAAGAGGTTTTGCTTCCTTTTAACAAGCTTCCAGGTGTCGATACCGTTCTGGGACCTGAAATGAAATCCACCGGGGA
>JAQVIE010000058.1 GCA_028695895.1 Methanospirillum sp.
CGTGATAGATCATCCGGAGATAAATGATCCAACGAATGAGTTTTCAGCCCGGACAGCCGGGGTCAGGGGTTTGTCTCTCTATGCACGGAGGACGATTTATCTTCTGAAGAAAGATGGTGATACACTTACTGTTGATCCGAATGCTCTTGATGAGATAAAGAATCTGGATAAGGAATCTCCTGTCTACTTGTTCGGGTTTACCTGGATCATCTGGTCTGTGTGTATTCCTTTCTTTAAGGAGCACGGTATCCGTCTTCATCTATCTGGAGGGACTCTGTTTCATGGGGGAGGATGGAAAAACCTCCAAAAAATCGCGGTAGATAAGGATTTTTTTACCAGAGAAATTCATGATATTCTGGGAATATCTTTGTACCGGATTTTTGATTTTTACGGCATGGCAGAGCAGACAGGCATCATCTTTCCGGATTGTGAATGTGGATTCAAACATGTTCCATCGTGCGCAAAGATAATTATCCGGAATATACAGACATTAAAGCCCTGTGGGAAGGGAGAGCGCGGACTGATTGAAGTGATGAGTATTCTCCCTACAAGTTATTATGGACAGGCTCTTTTAACCGAGGATACCGGAAGAATCATCGGTTGGGATGGTTGCCCCTGTGGAAGAAGAGGAATGTTTTTTGAGTTTTTAAACCGGGTTCAGCGTGCTGAAATCCGGGGATGTGGCGATACCTTCAGGGTGAATCATGGAAGATGAAATCCAGATATATGCCGCGGGCTTTGTAGTTAAGGAGAGATATACAGATTCGTTTACCGGTTTAGTCAAGGAACTTGAGGAAAATCGCCGGCCCTTGTTTGATTGTCCGGATGAGATAATAATCCATCTTTTCGCACAATTCGGGAAAGAGATCATTAAGGATCCGTCTCTGATGTCTATTCCGGGTCTTTCTTACCTTTCGCTCTGGCTTCGGAGGGAAAATCTTCGTGCAATCTATCTGGTAAATTTCAAAAGAGAGCCAGGTACAAAGGATCCTATCCTGGTTGATTCCCGGATTGAGATGATTTATGTTCCCAGGGGAGTTGTCTGTCATTGGATTGCAGGTAACATTCCGCTTCTTGGATTTTTCTCTCTGGTTCTGGCAACTTTAGGGAAAAATGCCAGCATTCTAAAGATACATCCAAATGTTTACAAATTTCTCAACCTGTTATTACAGAAACTGGAGCAGGTAACTGTTACTATTGACGGGATGTCATATTCCGGGAGCATAATTACTTCAGCGGTTTCATTGGTTTCCTTCCCTGGAAGAAATGAAAACATGAGTCGGGACTTTTCTTTATCTGCAGATTGCAGGGTAATTTACGGGAGTGATGAAGCTGTGAAGGCAATATCCTGTCTCCCACATCAGGTCCATGCCGACACTATTGTTTATGGGCCGAAATATTCTTTCGCAGTTTTCGATAAAGAAACAATATTTTCACTGGATTTTCCTTTGATGCTGAAAGGACTTGCGCAGGACATTGTTCTCTATAATCAGGCAGCGTGTTCTTCGCCTCATACGATATTTTTTGAAACGGGTTCTGTTTCTCTTCAAGACATTGCAAGACAGTTGAAATCAGCTTTTCAAACTCTTCCGGAGAGAATGTTTTATCCGGTGGATGAGGGAATTGCCATCCCGGTTATAAATATCCGGGCCCGATACCTGCTTGACAGTTCCAGGGATATTCTAATCCCAGATGATTTGAAATGGACTATCTGTATAAATGATACTATTTCTCTTGAGGAACCGGTTCAGGGAAGGTGTATCTTTATAAAAGAGGTCTCGAATATTGATCAGGTTCTTCCACTTGTTACCCGGAAGGTTCAGACGGTTGCCCTGGGGATGATTGATCATGAAAGGAAAGAAAGGTATGTCAAAGAACTTGCATACCGGGGAGTGGATAGGGTGATGACTCCAGGGACGATGCACGAATATACCCAGCCCTGGGATGGGATGCTTGGAGCCGGAAGAATGGTCAGGTGGATTGCGGTAAAGCATCACTAATATTTTGGTTTAGACCATGGTTTCATTAATTTCAAAGGCATATAATGTTGTAAGAAAAAAGATTTACTGGAAATTAAATTCATTTTTTATTGATAAAACATTTAAACCACGAATATCCTATTCACAGAATGGAGAAAATTTAATAATATCTGGTATTTTTGAATCATTATCAAAGCACTGGATTTTTTATTTAGATATTGGTGGTTATCATCCCTATTCTGGGAGTAACGGAGTGTCTTCCTATTCCGGAGATCAAGATTTCTATTTGTCCACCTTCTGGTGCATTAGGTTCTCTGATAATGGATGAATTAGTGATACAATCAAACGATAAAAGAATGGAATCTCTCACTATCCTGATTCTGACACTTCAGGATACCATTAATAAGTATGTTGCTGGGAGAACTATTGATTATATTTCAATGGACATAGAGGGTATGGAACTACCAGTTTTAGAATCGATTGATTTTTCATTGATTTTTCAAATTGTATTCTGTATAGAAACTACTCATTATTCAAAAAACAGAAAAAAAGAGAAAATAATGGACATATTAGATTTTTTGGAGAAAAAAGGAAAATTCATTTACACTAATACATATATTAATACAATTATTAATACAATTTTTGTGCGTAAGGATGTTTGGTATCATAGATTATGTGTCGATATAATAATGAGATAATATGTTACTTAAAGGAAAAAATGCAGTAATTACTGGCTGTTTAAAAGGAATAGGTCACTCTACATTGGGCGTGTTTGCCCGCGAAGGTGCAAATATTTGGGCTTGTAGTCAGAATCCAGATCCATCATTTGAATCACACATTTATGATCTTTCTTCACGATATGATATATGGATAAAACCTATTTATTTTGATTTGTCCGATCATGCACAGATAAAATTTGCTGCCCGAGAAATTCATAATGACAAAAAAACAATTGATATATTAGTAAATATAGCAGGAATGACTCGTGATTCCCTTTTTCATATGACAACCATAGATCAGATGAAAGAGGTCTTCGAAATAAATTTTTTTTCCCCGATGTTATTTACTCAGTATCTATCAAAATACATGATTCGTCAGAGATCCGGATGTATAATAAATGTCTCTTCGATATCAGCGATTGATGGAAACCCAGGGCAGTTCTCATATACCTCAAGTAAAGCAGCATTATTAGTGGCTACGAAAACCTTATCCCGGGAATTGTCTTCTTTTGGAATTCGTGTCAATGCTTTGGCTCCCGGAGTAATTCTAACTGATATGATTAAAGGAATGCCTGATGATATATTCAAAAGTTTAATGAAAAAAAGTGATTTAAAACATGCAGGAAAACCTGAAGAAGTTTCAGATGTCATTGCCTTTTTATCGTCGGATCTTGCATCATATATTACTGGACAAATTATTCGGGTTGATGGAGGAATTGGATAATGATACGATTATTGCTAAATAAAAATGCTGTGCTGACCGGGTGTTCTCAGGGGATTGGTAGAGCAACATTGAGATTATTTGCTGAACATGGTGCAAATATCTGGGCATGTGCAAGAAAACCTTCTGATGATTTTGAAAATATGGTACATGAATTATCAGATGCATATGCTGTGGAAATTTGGCCGGTTTATTTTGATCTTACCAATTATTCCGATCTTAAAGAGGCAGTAAAAACAATTTCCTCCTCAAAAAGAAAAGTAGACATTCTCCTAAATAATGCAGGTATTACGTATAATGCTCTTTTTATGATGTCATCTCTTTCAATGATGAGAGAAGTTTTTGAGGTGAATTTTTTCTCGCATCTGGTGCTTTCCCAATATATTGCGAAGATCATGATGAGGCAAAAAAGTGGTAGTATCATTAATATTTCTTCATCTGCAGGGATTGATGGAAATCCGGGCCGGTCAGTGTATGGGGCCAGTAAAGCTGCTATAATCTGTGCAACAAAATCAATGGCTTCAGAACTGGGTGAATTTGGGATCAGGGTCAATTCTATAGCTCCCGGAATTACCCAGACCAGAATGCTTTTAAGCATGACTGATAAAGTTATCAGTGAAACCCTTGAAAATACCGCATTAAAACGACTTGGAACTCCTGAAGATATTGGTCATACCGCTTTATTTCTAGCCTCTGATATGTCTTCATATCTCACCGGACAGGTTATCCGGGTAGATGGGGGAATGTAATCATTCATACTATTCATTCTGAAGAGGTAATCTTCAAAAAAATTGAAGAAATGGCGTATCGGATGAGAAAAAAGACCCTTTATTTAGCTAACCGGGCAGGAAGTAAAGGTGCACATGTTGGATCAGCTTTGTCTATCATAGAAATAATGGCGGTATTATACGGAGAAATACTGAAGATTGATCCAAAAAATCCTCTCTGGAGTGAACGTGACCGGTTTATACTCAGCAAAGGTCATGGAAGTCTCGGGTATTATACCGCTCTGTGTGAAGCTGGCTTTTTAAGTGAAGAGGAACTCGGTACTTTTGAAGAAAATGGGGGAATATTGCCAGGCCAGCCCGTTATGAACATGGAAAAGGGAATTGAATTTTCCAGTGGTAGTCTGGGTCATGGATTATCTTTAGGAGTTGGAGTTGCTCTCGCATGTAAAAAAAATCATATTAAATCTAATATTTATGTCTTAATGGGTGATGGGGAGTGTAATGAAGGAGCAGTCTGGGAAGCAGCAATGGCTGCAAAACAATTTCATTTATCATCAATTACGGTAATTATTGATGCTAACGAGATGCAATCAGATGGTAGTTGCGCTGCTATTATGTGTGTGAATTATGGTTCCCTATGGGAAAGTTCCGGTTGGCAGGTATGTCATGTGAATGGGCATGATATTTGTTCCTTGTATAAGGTATTTAAAAAAGGAGCACAAGAAGAAAGACCCCGTGTCATTATCGCAAAAACAATAAAAGGAAAAGGTGTCTCTTTTATGGAACATAATAATGCATGGCATCATAACAGGCTCTCTGATAAAGAATATCATAGGGCAATAGAAGAACTTGATCTGTCCCGGTGAACCGGAATGATTTCCATTACTTCTTTAAATGCCAGGATATGGTCAAAGCTTGGTCCCCAGGGAACCTATGGAATTACTATGATGGAACTTGGGAAAGAATATGATGATATCATGGTATTAACAGCTGATTTGTGTACTACTTCCGGACTTGACAGATTCCGTGAAGCATTTCCAGAAAAATTCTGTAATGTGGGAATTGCTGAGCAAAATCTTATTGGAATTGCTGGAGGACTTGCCAAAGAAGGAAAAACTGTTTTTGCGTCTTCATTTGCGACCTTTATCGCGATGCGCGCGTATGAACAGGTACGTCTGAATCTGGGATACATGGGTTTTAATGTGAAAGTGGTTGGCCTTGCTGCAGGATTTGCAATGGGGATGTTTGGAAACACTCATTATGGAATTGAAGACATAGCCCTAATGCGTGCAATTCCTGGTTTATGTGTCCTTTCTCCTGCAGATTGTTCTGAAGTCGTTAAGGCAATTTTCGCTGCAGCACAATATTCCGGTCCTGTTTATCTTCGCCTGACAGGGAGGATGAATTGCCCGGTTGTTTATAAAAATGATTATTTATTTGAAATTGGAAAGGCAATCTCCGTAAAAGAAGGCCATAACATCGCGATTATTTCCACGGGGTCCATGGTATATCAATCCCTCCAGGCGGCGAAAGAACTTGAACATGAAGGGATATCCGCATCTGTCATAAATATGCATACTATAAAACCCCTTGACACTCACACTATCGACGAACTCTGTGGTAAAGTAAGTTTGTTTGTTACCATTGAGGAGCATAGCATCATTGGGGGGCTTGCGGGAGCTGTTGCTGAACATCTTTGTTCAATCACATCCTCACCCAGATTAATCAGGATAGGAATCCCGGATGCCTTTCAGAGAGTTGGAGATTATGAATATCTCTTAGAACAGAATGGGTTAACCGGATCTAAAATTGCCGAAAGGATTAGATCTGAGTATTTCGTTTAATTTGTCTTAATCAATGAAACTTACAGATTTTTCTCTTTTTCAATACCGGACTCTTCTGCATCACCTGCTAAAATCCGGGTACACACCGGTTACAGTCCATCAATATCTTACTGGTAATATTAATCATAATTGCGGACATTTCGTTATTCTGCGACATGATATTGATCGGAGAATCCATAAATCAGTTCAATTTGCACACATTGAGTCGCAACTAAACATTTCTGCTTCCTATTATTTCCGGTATCATGCTCTTAAAAACCCTGAATTGATAGCATCTGTTTCCCATCTTGGTCATGAGATCGGTTATCATTACGAGGTTATTAGCCGGACATCTGGTAACCTCAATCAGGCGAAGGAATTATTTGAAAAAGATCTTATAAGATTCAGGGGGATTGGCCCTGTATATACTGTGTGCATGCATGGGGCACCATTGTCAAGATTTGATAATCTTTCATTCTGGAATAAGTACCGGTTAGAGGATTTCAATCTTTGCGGAGAGGGATTTCTTTCAATACAGGATGTTCAATACTTATCCGATACTGGACGCTCATGGTCATCTCTTTATAATTTACGAGATCGATTACCAGGTGATAGAGGAATTGAGTTCAGTTCACAGATTGTTAGTACTCAGGATCTTATGAACTATATCGCTGAAAAACGTCCTTCCAGACTTTACCTGGTTACCCATCCTGAACGATGGTCAGAAACCTGTGTTGAATGGTTTTATTCGTATGGATTCGATACGTTATGTAATATTGGAAAGGGTATCCTAAAACCTTTCAGGGAATAAATTCTTTAAACCGCTCCCTTTTTATTGCCCAGTTATCCTTTACTACCATTCCGGGAGGGATTTTTTTCTTTACTCGAGATCCGAGAGTAATATGGCATGAATCTCCGATTTCAACTCCTGACATAATTTCACACCTGGGTCCTACCCAACACTCATCTCCTATCTTTGTGTAATTTTCGATAGTGACTATAGCAGCAATAAGAGTGGCCTTCCCAATTATTGTTCCCTGTCCGATTTTTGTCTGGCTATCTATGTGACAATCCGGACCTATCCGTGTTTCTTCAGAATAGTATGGTCGTTCTATGATGACATGTGAATGTATTCGTACATTGTCTTCGATAATCACTATTCCTCGGACCAATTTAGACAAGGTATCCAGGTTTTCATTCACAGGATTCGGGATTGATCCAATTG
>JAQVIE010000059.1 GCA_028695895.1 Methanospirillum sp.
CCAAATCCTACCATGCTGCTGGTTACATTGTAAAACTCAATCCCGCTTCCTGTATTGGAATATGCCGTGCTTCCATTTATGACAGCATTGGTTGAATTACCTACATAAATACCAGAGCCTTCATTTTCTTTTACATTATCTGCATTTGTTATTCTGGTTGAGTCAGAGGCTTCAATGTTGATACCATGCTGCTTGTTTCCTGCTGCCATTCCTGTGTCTGCAATGGTATTTTCGTCAGACTCCCTGAATAGAATTCCGCTTCCTTGATTGTAACTGGTATTGGTTCCAAATCCTACCATACTGCCTGTCACATTGTAAAACTCAACACCTTCCTGGTTTTGGAATGAAGTAGTCTGGTTTACCCTGACATCGGATGAATTTCCAACATATACTCCGGCCCCGGCATTGTAACTGACCCCGTTCACACCAGAGAGAATGATTTCGGAAGAGTTCTCAATAGTAATTCCATGCATGGCATTATGTTCAACCTGGTTGACATCAATCAGATTTGTACCGGTTGAATTCTGGATAAGAATACCATTTTGCAGGTTACCAATAACAGTGGTCCCTTCGCCAATGGTGTTACCTGCGGAATTATCAATGAAAATACCCTGACCCTGGTTATTTCTTGAATCAGTTCCGTTGATGACATTTCCTTCTGAATTTACCAGGTAAACACCGTTTTCTGCATTATTCACAACGGTAGTATTATAGATTTGATTATCTGCTGAATTATTAATTAATAATCCTGAACCAAGGTTATAACTGGCATCATTATTGTTTAAAGTGTTCCCTTCAGTCTTTGAAAGTTCGATACCACTCTCATTGTTATATGAGACTCTGTTTCCGGTAAGTGTGTTTGAACTACCCTCGCTGACAAGAATTCCGACGGTGTTGTTAAAAGCATCGTTTGAATTGACTTTTGAACCGGTTGAACCCTGGATAAGGATGCCGCTATCAGCATTGTAACTGGCATTATTTTTCTCTATCGTATTACCTGAACTGGTTATGATTCCAATACCAGACTGTGTATTATTTGTGGCGGTGTTTTCGCTAATAAAGTTTTGAGATCCGCCTGTGACAGAAATTCCCATTGTGTTATTGCTTGCCTGGTTTTTAGAGATGGTGTTACTCTGCGAGTTGGTAAGAACCACACCAGTTCCGTCTATGATATCAGAAACCTTGTTTTCATTTACCTGATTACCTCTCGAAGAGCTGATATTAATTCCGGAATGTTCATTGAACCTTGCATCATTGTCTGTAACCTTGTTAAAGGAGGTATCACTAAGTCTGATACCCGTCTCTCCATTGCCAGTGACATTATTTGCATTTATCAGGTTAGAACTTCCACCGCTGACCAGTATTCCTCCAAGGGCATTGGAAGTGGCAACATTTTCCTTCACCGAGGTGTTTTTTGAGTTAATAATCTCAAACCCATAGACTTCGGATGTATTATCGGTGTTTTTTGCAGTGTTATTAGTAAGTAGATCATTTTTGGATGAACTGACTACTACCCCTGATCCAATATTATCAACTGCAGTATTGTCTTTGATAAAAGAGCCTGTTGAGTTGTAGATCTTTATTCCTGATTCTTCATTGCTTTCAGCTGTATTACCCCGTATAGTGTCGCTTATCACATTTGTAAGGTAAATTCCGCTTCCCTGGTTTTCAGATGCAATATTTGATGATACCTTGTTTTCAAAGGTATTATTCAGGAATATTCCGCTTCCCTGGTTAAGCAGGGCTGAGTTATCTGATACTGTATTATTTGTGGAACTATTGATGTAAATTCCGCTTTCTTTATTTTCGGAAGCATTATTTGATGTAAGTATGTTTGAACTGGCGTTATTTAAAAATACTCCGCTTCCGAGGTTTTTCAGAAGATCATTGTCATGTATTACATTGGAAGTTGAATTAAGGAAATATGCTCCGCTTCCACTGTTTAATGACAGGTTATTATTTTTAATAGTATTTTCATCTGAATGGTGTGCGTATAACCCATCCTGCCTGTTTCCTGTGACGTTGTTGTAGCCGATAAGGTTTAAAGTGGAATTGTCAAGATAAATCCCTTTCCTGGTGTTATTTAAGATTTCATTGTACGACAGGTTGTTGGATGATGAAAGATAAAGGCCGATACCACTGTCAGTGTTATTGAAGACTTCGTTGGAAGCGATAGTATTATCAGAAGCCGACTGAAGAGTTATTCCCCTCCTGGTATTTTCAAATACAGCATTTTGTGAGACAGTATTATGCGAGGAACCAGAGATTCCAATTCCATCCCGTTCATTTGAAAAAAATTCACTGTTTTTTACGACATTATAATTGCTGTTCTTCTCAAGATGAATACCGTCCAGCTTATTGGCACTGGCAATAACATCAGTTATCTCATTCTTTGAAGAACCTTGCAGGAAGAATCCGTGGTGTTGGTTTCCGGTAGCGTTTACACTGGAAATTTCGTTTGAATTCGAGTTTGAATAGAGTGCAATACCACTGTTCCTGTTTGAACTGGCTGTGATATTATAAAGAGTGTTTGACGACGACTGGGTAAGATGAACACCATCAGCACCGTTATCTGTAGCAGTCAGGTTTTTCACTACATTATGATGTGAATCGGAGAGATAAACGCCATTTGCAGCATTGGCTTTTGCAATATTATCATTGATTGTGTTGTTGCTGCTCCCGGCATATAGCGATATTCCGTTACCCCATCTGTCATTGTTTAAACTGGCATTATTGTACGATACTGTGGTGTTATGGGAGTTATAAAGCAGTATTCCGTTTTCATTCAGGATTGCTGTATTGTTTGTTATCAATGAATCTTTGGTATTTCTGATATAAACTCCATAACCATTGTTTTCAAGGGTGAGGTTTTCGGCTGTGAAGTTTTCACAATTGATACAGTAAGCTGTTCCAACATTATCGTCCTGGTTAAGGAAAACATCGCTTGAATTTCTGTAATAATAAACGATATCACCGTTTACCAGGTTGCTGGTATCATCTATATGCTGGTAGAAATGTGCATCAGAGGTTCCTGATATGCGGAAGTTATACTTGTTATTGTCCATCGTATTATCAGTCAGATTATTCCATTCTGAGTCTGATATGTGAATTCCATAGAATGAATTTGAGTTCGCAGTATTAGCAGTAAGGTTGTTATAATTACTTCCTCCCTGGACCACTATTCCGTGATGATTATTATGTGCATTGTTATCGATAAGATCATTATAGCTTGAACCAGTCAGGTTAATTCCTGTAACATTATTTCCATATGCAGTATTATTTATAATTAAATTTGAATTACTCCTGTTATTCAGGAATATTCCACTGTACAGGTTGTCATATGCACTGTTATTGTTCAGAATGTTCTGGGAAGAGTTGTAAAGAACAATTCCGTCTTCATTATTGAATGCAGAGATGTTTGTAAGGTTTGATTCGATTGTGTTCCGAAGATAAATGCCGTACCCGTTGTCAGATAAACTCAGGTTATTTCCGGTGAAATTCTGTCCATTGATGATGTATACGGTTCCTGCATTTGACTGCTCATCAAGAACCAGATCATGTGTATCATTGTAATAGAGGATGAGTTTGCCATCGACCAGATTATTTGTATTATTGATGGTCTGGTAAAAGGCAGTATCATCGTTTCCATCCATTTTGAAGTTATACCTGTTTTCTGAGAGGTTACTTCCGCTGATATTGTTAAAACCTGAGTTTAACAGGTACATGCCATAATACGAATTATATAAGGCATCATTGTCAAAGAGAGAGTTATTATAATCCGAATTATTCAGGTAATATCCGAATGTATTGTATGAAGCAGTATTTTCAGAAATCAGATTTTCTGAAGAGTTGTTTAGGTAAAATCCGTATTCTTTGTTTTTTGTGCTTAATGAGTTCTGGATAGTGTTGTGATAAGAATGGTTAAGATATATACCGTTTTGTTCATTGGACATTGCTGTTACATTTGAGAGAGTGTTATATGCAGAATTCTCCAGGTAAAAGCCGCTTTGACTATTCTCTGTTGCAACTGAGTCTGAAATGCTGTTGTATTCCGAATTGTTCAGGAAAAATCCATGACCTGCATTATTTCTTGCAACAGATGAGGATATGGTGACATTGCCTGAATTTTCAATTGCTATTCCATGTTCATTATCAAAGGCAGTAATATTGGTAAGGGTTGCATTATCGGTTTTTCTGATGTAAACTCCTGTTGAGCTTCCATTAAGATAAAGTCCGTCTGCTGAGAAATTCGTACAGTTAATACAGTAAACAGGTCCTGCATTGGATGAGGCATTAAGGGTGATATCAGACTGGTTTACAAGGTAGGTGAGGTTTTTATCTTCCACCACGTTGTCCAGTGTAATGTTCTGGTAATAATCCTCATCTTTTGTCCCGCTAACCTTAAAATTATATTTATTCCCAGAGATAAGGTTCAGACGGAGGGTATTGTCAGGAGACATGGTAATTAATATACCATAGTTATTGTTACCAGTCACTTTGTTGCTGGCAAGGGTGTTACCTCTGCTTGAAATTGAAAGGAATATTCCATTGCCCTGGTTTAATGATACTATGTTTTTCTCGATAATATTCTGGATAGATCTTGCCAGGGTTATTCCATCCCCTTCATTTGCTGATATTTCGTTCCCCTGAATAATGTTTGATGAGGAATCAGCAAGTGAAAGTCCATTCTGCCTGTTTCTTTCGATTGTATTATCTGAAAGATAGTTATTGTCTGAATTGAAAAGGGATATTCCATTCTGGTGGTTTTCTGAAATAGTATTTGATGTAATGGAGTTTTTACCGGAATCTCTTAGTGAAAGTCCATTGCCTGTATTTCCACTTATTTTATTATTCATCAGGTTATTATCTGTGGATTTATCCAGTACAACTCCATTCTTTTGATTTAAGAGGATGATATTGTCAATAACATCACTTCCAACGGTGGTATCAAGAACAAATCCATTGCCAGAGTTGAGGGATGCATTATTTTCCAGCAGAGTGGCATTTGTATTGTTAAACAGATAAATTCCATCAGAAAGACCAAACAGGACTGTATTATTCTGGATTGAGGTATTCCATGAATCAGATACTGATATACCTGGATTTGTACTATTTTCAATTATATTAGAGTAAATTGTGTTGAAACTGGAATATTGGTCAATTCCGATGCCAATATCGTTCTGGTACCCGTAATTTTGTGTTATTTTGCTATTACTTGAATGTTCGAGGTAGTACCCGGCTTTCTTATTGTTAGTTGCAGTACTGTTAATGATGGTTACACTGTCAGAGTCTTTAACATATACTCCATATTCATTGTCATATACATCAACCGCATTGATGATATTGGTGGCACCACCTGAACCTGCAATTTCTGAGTCATAAGATACATTGTCATAAAGCACACCAAATGTTTTTTCAGTAATGGCCAGTGCTGATACTATAACATTGGAGACATCCTTCACAAGGACACCTACGGAATCTGTCCCGGCATCCCCGTTAATTGTAATCCCATTTCCGTTTAAAATGACATTTGCTACCTCGATAAGAATGGCAAATGCATTCATGGTCGTAAAGAACATGCCTACGCTACTGGTATCAATGTTGTAGATACCAGGTGTGTCAATAACCCAGTATTGTGAACCGGTTACGCCTTGCAGGTTGCTTAAGTTCAGGTCAGGATCCTCAATTGTATATACAGAGAGATCAAGGCCACCTGATGTACCTGGTGAATTTGTCTGAGAAAGAGGAATTGTAATGGTTTCGTCAGGAGGGAGTTCTAATGAATCTCCACCATTTGTCAATATCTCAAGGGTCAGCTGATCGTCATTGTCATCGTCACCGTCACCAGCATCGCTCCCATCTTCGTTATCATTATCGGTATTGTCCCCAGTTTCACTTTCAGCGGTCAGGTTAAAAGGAGAACTTGAAAAAACCATACCAGGTTCAGGTTCCAAACCCTCTGGCTCTTCTTCCTGGTCTTCCTGTAAATCATCATCAGCCGGGTTATTTCCACTCATTGGAGAGGATGATAAATCAGGTTCCTGATCAGTATTGTTATCTGAATTGTCATCGTCATCCTGCTCATCAGGCTGTGACATTGTATTATATTCAAAAGGGGCTGGTGTTGGTGTTGGTATAATTTCCGGTTCTTCTTCAGCCGGGTTATTTCCACTCATTGGAGAGGGTGATAAATCAGGTTCCTGATCAATATTGTTATCTGAACTGTCATCGTCATCCTGCTCATCAGGCTGTGACATTGTATTATATTCAAAAGGGGCTGGTGTTGGAGTTGACGTTGGTGTTGGTGTTGGAATTGGTGTCGGGGTAATCACCGGATTTACAGTACTGGTTGACACTGCAGGCTCTGAAGGTGGTGTTTCATGATTTGAAGATGAACTTTCAGAATCTGTAGAAGAGGGAAGGGGAGGAGGAGGAGGCGCCACGGGAAAATTACTTCCGCTACCTGGTTCAGGTGCAGGATCCCAGTTTCCACCTGAACTTCCCCCTGATGTGCCTGAACCCTGGGAAGAAGGTTCTGGAGAGCTTTTTGGTTGTTCAGGAACAGGGTCTGGATTATGAGTTACAGGTGATCCTGCATCAATATCATCAGCTATACAAATGCCATGTAATGCAAGGGTAAGTAAAATAACAAGGCAAAATATTTTAAATGTCGCAATAGTCAGAAAATTGCGTGCTATTACATCTTTTCCGGTAATAATTAACACCTCTTTCAGGAAGAACAAATATTGATACTATTAAATACTGACACCAACTCCAGTTTTCGTTGAACATTATTGAGATGCCAGCATAACAACTATGAACAATTTTTTGAAAGGCAAAGTATATAATAAGTGACGTTGATAATTAAAATATTAAGTTAAACGAAATAATATTTTTAATCTAAAAATTCAGATATTTCATTAAACCATTTTCAGTCGAATTTTAAAAATAAATCAAATTAAAATGCATTTTACGTTTAATTTAGAAATAAACAAATACTTGTCATGATGCTGTTTTCGAAAACTTAAATTAATTTCAGTAGATGACCTGTAAGAATCGG
>JAQVIE010000060.1 GCA_028695895.1 Methanospirillum sp.
TCAAGCGGGGATATCTTCCTGATTATCTTCTCGTACCTTAACAGGGTCGTATATCGGACGTCCAGTTCTTCTTTCCTGTTTTCAAGCGTCTTCAGCCTGTTTTCCAGTAAATCGCAGGTATTTGATCCTGCAACAATTAGTTCTTCATGGGTAAGGTTTGAATATTTATCAAGAAGCGGGATTTTTTCTTTTGTTTTCTTTTTAATATTCATTGGGGCAAGGATTTTGATCTGCCCCCGGATCCTTATTAAAAGGGAAGTAATCTCTTCAGAATTGAAAAAATCAAGAGGACTGATTGCTACTATCTCTCCTGTATCTTCTTTTGCATCTTCAAGATGAATGGAACCTGCCTGGTAAAGAACATTAATAATTCTCCGATAATCTTTTTTCGGGCCGACCACCAGGATCTGTTTCATCTTCTGCAGCATGTTATCCCAGAACCTTTGTGGTGATCCATTTTACCGCAAGATCTATCTTACCTGTTCCCTTCTTTTGAATTTCTTCTCTTTCTTTCCTGCCCGCTTCACGAATTAAATCGATTTCTCCAGCAAGTTTTGCAAATCCCTCATCCATGTAACGTTTAGCATCTTCAGCCCCTTTCTTTTCTGCTTCCTCTATCATACCCCGTGCCCTGACCCTGGCATCATGAATACGGGTTTCAGCTTCTTTGCAGACAAGATCACACTGTTCTTTAAGTTCAGTCTCTTTTCTTGATATCTGGTCCAGTAATGAATGTTCTGCCTCCATAATTCTTCACCACCTAAGTTCCAGCTGTAAAACCCGTTTATCATGAAAATATATCCCTTTACCTGGGATTTGATATGATCAAAGGCCGTACTTGCTCTTCATCCTCCGGGTCATGCCATAGCTGTCATCATCTTCACGTCGTTTTTTACAGGGTGGACGTCTTGCAGCTTCGAGTATCCGTTCCTCGCACCGTTTCATTGCAATCTGCTTCAGCTCGAGGATCTTTTTCATATCTGGTACTGCCATAACTATCACCCTGTTTCATGTGTGACAGTCTCCAATTGGTTTTGTATAATAAATAATTGTAGTACGGGTTTATTCCCTGCTCAAAACGGGATCATGAATCACAGTCCTTTCATCACATCCTCATAGATACGTATTTTTCTGATTTTGTCAGCAGTAGAATATAGTAATGGTTTATAAGATTTAATCACAAGGTACCAGTAGGTAAAAGGCCTGGTCGATTGCATATGTTTAAACGAATTCTGTTTCCCACCGATTTTTCAGATTATGCAAGACGTGTTATGGACTGTATAGCAGATCTCCCTGGAGTGGAGGAGGTTGTTATGGTTCATATTGTCGGCACAAATAAGCCTGTATCTCTTCGAAGTGACATGGTATCATCTGCCCGTACAAGGATTGAAGCAGAAGCAGCCCTGTTAAAAAATCTCGGTATTCCATCTGTCAAATCTGAAGTCCTTGTTTTTGAATCTGCTGCTACCGGGATCGACGATGCAGCAAACCGGAATAGTTCAGACCTAATCGTGATGGGAGCCAGGGGAAAGAGTATCATCAAAGGTCTTCATCTTGGAAGTGTTACTCACCGGGTGCTCCGTGAATCAAAGAAAAACCTGCTTATTATGCGCAGTCCAATAATTGAAACACTGTCAGGAGAGAAGTACCAGAAATATTGCCCCCTCATCCTGTCCAGGGTGCTGGTTCCGGTTGATCTTACTGATGAATCATGGATTGCAGTTGACCTGCTGGCTAAAATCCCTGATGTTTCAGAGATCATTGTAGCTTTTGTTATCTCCAGGGGTGAATCCGAACGGGAGATAGAACGTTTAAAAGAGCAGGCAGGAGAGGAACTGGAAAAAAAGTGCAGGCAGGTACGAACAACAGGAACTGAAATCAGGTGGCGAATCCTTGAAGGAGATCTTGTAGGCGGGATTAATGACTATGCACAGGAAGCAGATGTCTCCCTTGTCTGCACAGTACCCACAGAAAAAGGCTTTTTTGCCGAGATGTTGCATGGAAGTTTTTCATGCGAACTTGCGCGTCTTGCAACAAAACCTGTGCTGGTTATCAGAAGAATATAAGGGATTACAGGCCCTGATTATCAGTTCTTTCTTTTTTCTCCATATTTTGTTTCATTCGTTTTCTTCTGAAGAGATCTTCACGTTCCCGCTCTTCAAGCCTTATCTCGATATATCTCATGGTTCGCACAAGTCTGGGTATTACGAGATGTTCAAGGGCATTTACCCTTCTCCTTGTCCTGTTCATCTCAAACGAGATACGATCCAGTCTGCCTTCAAGTGATGCATATATGATGAGGGATTCGAGAACTGATTCAAACCGGAGGGCTGCCTCATCAACCTGGCCTGATGTCCCTGATATGCTGTATCCACGCTGGCTCCGGAAATGACCATGCCCTGACATCTCCGGCATGGTTAAATCAGGTACACGAACACCCATAATCTGTGACAAAGAGACTGTTGGTTCAGGTATCTTTACAGACGATAAAGCCAGTTCTTCAAGCCTTATCCAGCCGGTCATGATCCCTGCCAGTTGAAGTGCCTCGCAGGCCCCCTGTATTTGTCTTCTTATCGTAACCGCCATATTCTCCAGCTCTTTTGACAGTCTGGCATGTTCAATGACCAGTGCATCAAGTTTTTCCTGGAGAATATCCTTTCCTTTGCTGGCGATAAGCTCACGTCTTGAAAGCCTGATAAGCTCCAGCCTGGTTGGTTTTACTCCTGCGATTACGGCCCTTTGCATTATGCCTTCTCCTCACCACGATAGTACTTACTGATGAATTCAGTACTGATACGCTTTAATTCTGACATCGGAAGTAATGACAGAAGATTCCATGCAAGGTTAAGGGTGTCGTCAAATGAGCGGTCTTCATAAGATGCCTGTCTGATAAAATCATTCTCGAACCTTTCGCAGAACCTAATATAAAGCTTGTCAAGCGTGGTAAGTCCCTCTTCTCCCATGACTGCAACAAGACTTTTCAGCCTGATACCCTTGGCATATGCCGAATAAAGCTGGTTTTTAACTTCTGCATGGTCGGCCCTTGTTCTTCCTGTTCCTATACCTCCTTGCATAAGTCTTGAGAGGCAGGGGAGCACATCAACAGGCGGGTAGATTCCTTTCATGTGGAGATCCCTTGATAAAACTATCTGTCCTTCTGTAATATATCCTGTCAGATCAGGGACCGGGTGAGTGATATCATCGTCAGGCATTGTCAGAATGGGAATCTGGGTGATTGAACCTTCCCTTCCTCGTATCCTTCCGGCACGTTCAAACAGTGAGGCAAGATCGGTGTAAATGTACCCGGGATATCCTCTTCTGCCAGGAACTTCCTCTCTTGCTGCGGCAATTTCACGAAGTGCCTCACAATAATTGGTGATATCTGTCAGCACCACAAGAACATGCATGCCCTTGTCAAATGCCAGGAATTCTGCGGTGGTAAGGGCCAGTCTTGGAGTGATTGTTCGCTCAATAGCCGGATCATCTGCAAGATTAAGGAACAGGACCGCCCTTTCCAGTGCCCCGCTCTCTTCAAACTCCCTGATGAAAAAAGCAGATTCTTCATAGGTAATGCCCATCGCAGCAAAAACAACTGCAAATTTTTCTGCCTGGCCTGTTACTTTTGCCTGCCTTGCAATCTGCGATGCCAGCAGGTTGTGGGGAAGTCCGGCTCCTGAAAAAATTGGCAGTTTCTGACCCCTGACCAGGGTATTCATGCCGTCAATGGATGAAATTCCTGTCTGAATGGAGTCACGCGGATGCTCACGGGCAGAGGGATTTACCGGGGCACCATATATATCGCGTATACATTCAGGAATGACTGGGCCTCCGCCATCTATCGGCCTTGCACTACCGTCAAAAGTCCTGCCAAGCATGTCAGAGGACAGGGATATCTTCATAGGTTCTCCCCTGAACCTGACCTGTGTCAGTTCTGTGTCAAGATCCCTTGTTCCCCTGAATACCTGGACCATGGCCCTCGTGGTTGTGGTCTCAAGCACCTGCCCAATACGAACTTCACCACCAGGAAGAGTAATCTCTGCTATCTCACCGTACCCTATCCCTTCTACACCGTCAAGCACCATTAACGGTCCTACTACCTTTGAAACGCCTGTATATGTTCGAAATTTCAGATCAGTCATAAACCTGCCCTCATATTTCTTATCGTCTCCGAATTGCGTTCAATCGAGTTAAAGAGTGTTTCTTCCTCTTCAGGGGAAGATGTTCCCATTCTGGCAAATGATTCAATTAATGGAAGTCCCCTGAGTTCAGATACCTGGATACCGGTATCAATGGCATGTTCTGCCTGTTCAAAAAATTTAAATATTGCTTTTAACATCCTGTATTGTTTCTCAGGGCCGGTAAATGTGTCATACTCATCAAAAGCGTACTGCATCAGGTAACTTTCCCTGATAATTTCAGCCTTTAAAAGAAGCAGACGATCTGATTCAGGGAGAGTTTCAGGACCTACCAGACGTATAATCTCTTCAAGTTCATTTTCACGTTGCAGTATCTCCATCATCTCCTGTTTCATCCTGATAAAATCAGGACCGATATGTTCCTCCCACCATATGCCGGCGGTTTTGCTGTAAAGAGAATAGGACATAAGCCAGTTGATCGCAGGAAAATGACGTTGATAGGCAAGATCTGCATCAAGAGCCCAGAACACCTTTACAATACGCAGGGTGTTCTGAGTTACAGGTTCAGAAAAGTCACCACCAGGTGGAGAGACCGCACCAATTACAGAGATAGATCCTTCATGCCCGCCTGAGCCGATAAGGGAAACCCTGCCTGCCCGTTCGTAAAAATCGGCAAGACGTGAACTCAGATACGCAGGATAACCTTCTTCTCCTGGCATCTCTTCAAGCCGTCCTGATATCTCACGCATTGCCTCTGCCCATCTGGAAGTGGAATCAGCCATGAGTGCAACATGATAACCCATATCCCGGTAATATTCTGCAATGGTAATGCCTGTATACACCGATGCTTCCCTTGCAGCAACAGGCATATTGCTTGTGTTTGCAATGAGTACCATCCTGCTGCTCAGAGAATGACCTGTTCTTGGATCTTTAAGGGTCGGGAACTGTTCAAGAACATCAGCCATCTCATTTCCCCGCTCACCGCAACCGATATAAACGATGATGTCAGCATTAACCCACTTTGCCAGCTGTTGCTGGACAACAGTTTTTCCTGATCCAAAAGGCCCTGGTATGGCGGCAGTTCCACCACGGGCAAGAGGAAAGAGTGTGTCAATTATCCGTTGACCTGTCATGAGTGGTTCAATTGGATCAAGACGCTCCAGAACAGGGCGGGGATCTCGTACAGGCCAGCGCTGGATCATGGTAAGGTTTTTTTTCTCATTTCCTGTATCAAGAACTGCGATGGTGTCGGTAATTACATATTCTCCCTTTTTTGCAATGGATTGCAGAGTTCCTGTGACTCCTGGAGGGACAAGGATGTAATGATTGACAGATACAGATTCGCGGACACAGCCTATCCGGTCACCTTCCCTGACCATGTCACCTGCTTTTGTGAGAGGATAAAACATGTATCTCTTCGTCCGGTCAAGTGCCGGGGCCGACGAACCCCGTTCGATCATGTCACCGGTTTTTTTCAAGATCTCCTGGAGAGGACGCTGGATACCGTCATACATGGTGCCAACAAGCCCTGGACCAAGTTCAACTGAGAGAGGAAGAAAGGTTCTGACCACAGGTTCACCAGGAGTGACACCTACTGTCTCCTCATAGACCTGTATGGTGGCCCTGTCTCCTTCCAGTATAATTATCTCACCAATAAGCCCATCAATGCCAACTCTGACCGATTCGTACATCCTGCTTCCGGCCATTCCTTCCGCTTCAATTACCGGTCCGGTCACACGGATAATCACTCCGTTTTTCTCTTCACTCATTTCAGTTTCGTCGTTTTTTTCTTTTTTTTCCATTGATCTGTCCACCGTCATCACCATCAGCCCTTAACAGAAGAGACCCTGCTCATGATCATCAGGTATAACTGCTATAACCGGAATCATCTCAGGTGATCTTTTTATCTCCTGTATTTTGTCCTGGATCATTAAAGCTACAGTGTTGCTTACCAGGATTATCCCTATCTCCCGGTTTTTATGGCATGACTCAAGGTGGGCCAGTGCCTCTTCTTTATTCTCACAGGTATATCCGGCATGAACTCCGCCAAGATTAAATCCCATCACCATTCTCCGTGATGCAAGCAGGGCAACTTTCATGTCTCCTCCCTGCTGGTAATGAGCATCCTGTTTATCGTTTCAACCTGGAATCCATCATATATACCTGACAGAATGATACGGATGTTCCGGAGTTCAAATTCCTTTGCAACCAGGTACCATAGGAGCGGGCCGCCATTATGGTAGTACACAAGTCCAAGCCCTGACACCGTATCCAGGAGATACTGATCAAGTGCAAGATCCATATTCATCATCGTGTCAGCAGACGGATATGTCCTGATAAAAGGGGTAAGGACTGGATCATACCCGGTTCCTGCCAGTTGCCTGACAAGATCAGGCAGGCTCATCATTTCGTTTAGCTGCACAAGCCTCCATAATGGAAGTTCCCGACCTCCGTCAACAAAGCAGAGAGGAACAGCTTCAGGACTCCACCCTGAATGTTTTGCTCTTATTAGTACCCGGATATTCTGGATATCAGTCAACACTGCAAGGTAGTCACGGTACGGAGATGAAAGTAAGTCCTGAACCATTGATGTCTGACTTTTTAGTTCTGAAAACCCCATGCAGTCAAGGGCATGATCCAGGAAAAATACCGAATTTTCCTTCTCATAAAGGGCAAGTCCGTCTAAAAGAGCCTCTCCGTACCTGGTCTCCTGTAGCAGCCTGACAGCTTCACTCATGGTTCTTACATTCCCAAGTTTTGCAGCAAGATCAGGTGAACATCCGGTGGGCCAGAGCCCTGGACGGTCTGCAATTACATCAGC
>JAQVIE010000061.1 GCA_028695895.1 Methanospirillum sp.
GCAGAGGAGATGAAGAAAGATATTGCGCTCATCTGCAATGGCTGTTACAAGTCAATCTACGAGGTCAATCATATCCTCAAGCACAACGATGAACTCCGTGATGGGGTAAATGAGGTTCTTGCCGAGATTGATATGCAGTTTAAGGGTTCCATTGATGTCTGGCATCTTGCTGAACTCTACTATGATGAGAAGATCTGCGGTCTTAAAAAGATAAGGGACAGTGTTACAACTCCGCTTAATGGTGTAAAGATTGCAGCCCATTATGGCTGTCACCTGATGAAGCCACAAAAGGAGAGACATTTTGGAGACACTGAAAACCCGATGTGGTTTGAAGAACTCATCGCAGCCCTTGGTGCAGAGCCAGTCCAGTACCGCAACAAGATGCAGTGTTGTGGTGCAGGTGGCGGTGTCCGTGGATATGATATCGTCCATGCCCTTGACATTACCAATGAGAAGATGATTAATGTCAGAGAGGCAGGTGCTGATGCAATCACTGAAGTCTGTCCGTTCTGCCAGCTTCAGTTTGACCGTGGTCAGATAGAGATAAAAGAGAAGTTCGGTGACGTGTACAATATCCCGATTCTGCACTACAATGAACTCCTTGGTCTTGCCCAGGGCATGAGTCCGCAGGATCTTGCACTTGACCTGCATGCGATTGACTGTACACCATTCCTGAAGAAGGTGCTTTAAGGGAGGACAAAGACATGGCAGAAAATACTGAACCAAGAATTGGTGTCTTCCTGTGCCACTGTGGTACCAACATCGCAGGTTCCTTATCTATTGAAGATGTCGTTGAATATGCGAAGACACTCCCGTACGTAACAATTGCAGATCAGTACCAGTACATGTGCTCAACCCCTGGTCAGAAGAAGATTGATGACGCAATCAATGAACACAACCTGACAGGTGTTGTTGTTGCAGCATGTTCCCCCCGCCTTCATGAGCCAACCTTCCGTACTGCAACAAAGGAAGGAGGATTAAACCCGTTCAGGTTTGAGATGGCAAACATCCGTGAGCAGAACTCATGGGTTCACATGCATGGGATGTGGGAAGAAGCAACAGAGAAGGCAAAAGATCAGGTCAGGATGGCCGTTGCAAAGGCTGCAAGACTGGAAGACCTTATACCAAAGAGTGTTCCTGTTGAGCGTGCAGCAATGGTTGTCGGTGCCGGTGTCGGTGGTATGCAGGCCGCCCTTGATCTTGCAAGTGCTGGTATCAAGACTTACCTGATTGAAGCAACCCCCACCATCGGTGGACGGATGTCTCAGCTTGACAAGACTTTTCCGACCCTTGACTGTTCACAGTGTATTCTTACACCAAAGATGGTGGATGTCGGTCGTCACCCGAATATCGAGATGATGACCTATACTGAGGTTGAGAAGGTAGAAGGTTACATAGGTAACTTTGATATCACTCTCCGCAAGAAAGCCCGTGGAGTCCTGACTCCGGACGAAGCAACTGCCAAGGGAATTGTTGGTGGTGGCTGTAATGGTTGTGGAGACTGTTCTGAAGTCTGTCCGGTCATAAAGCCAAACCCGTTCGAGATGGGAATGGCTCCAAGAAAGGCCATCTACATCTACCATGCCCAGGTAATGCCACTTATCTACACAGTTGACTTTGACTCCTGTGTCAAATGTAATCTCTGTGTGGATGTCTGCGGTGACAAGAAGGCAATTGATCTTGAGATGCAGGATGAGTTCATCACCGTCAAGGTAGGAACAGCAATTCTTGCAACCGGCTTTGATCTCATCTCTATCGAAGAGAAGAGAGAATGGGGATACAAGCAGTTTGACAATGTCATCTCCTCGCTTGAGTTTGAGCGTCTGATCTGTGCATCAGGTCCAACCGGAGGTCATCTTATCCGTCCAAGCGATGGTAAGACCCCGATGGCTGTCGGATATGTGCTCTGTGCAGGATCCCGTGACAATACCGGTGGCGTAGCCAAACCATACTGTTCACGGTTCTGCTGCATGTACTCTCTCAAGCATGCTCACCAGATATACGAGAAGATCCCAGGCTGTAAAGTCTATCTCTTCTACATGGATATCAGATCCTTTGGTAAGATGTACGAAGAGTTCTACTATCGTATCCAGAATGAAGGTGCAAAGTTCATCCGTGGGCGTGTTGCAAATGTTCTTGAAGACCCGGAGACAAAGAACCTGCATATCTATTCAGAAGACACTCTTCTTGGCCGCCCGGTAGATGTCGAAGTTGATATGCTTGTCCTTGCAGCAGCTATCCAGCCAAAAGAAGGAGCAAATGTCCTTCGGAAGAAATTTGGTGTATCCGCATCCCAGGATGGCTGGATGCTTGAAGCTCACCCGAAATTAAACCCCTGTGGTACTACCACTGCAGGAGTGTTCCTTGCTGGTGTCTGTCAGGGGCCAAAAGACATTCCTGATACTGTAGCACAGGCAGAAGGAGCAGCTTCAGCAGCTTCTATCCCGATTCACATGGGAGAAGTCGAGCTTGAGCCCTACTTTGCTATGTGTATCGAGGATTTATGTGCCGGTTGTGGAATGTGTATCAATCTCTGTCCGTACGCTGCTCTTGACCTTACAGAAAAGAATGGCAGAACCGTCATGGTTGTTACCGAAGCCAAGTGTAAAGGCTGTGGTACCTGTGGAGGATTCTGTCCAGGTGGTGCTATTAAGATGCAGCACTTTACATCGCCACAGATAGCAGCACAGATTGATGCGTTCTTTGCAGGAGGAGAACAGTAATGGCAGACGAATGGAAACCAAAAATTCTTGCTATCATCTGCAACTGGTGTTCTTATGCAGGTGCTGACCTTGCCGGTGGTGCACGTATACAGTATCCGCCAACGGTCCGGGCGATCCGTGTCATGTGTACCGGTCGTGTTGACATGCTCTTCATTCTCAAGGCATTTGTTGAGGGTGCAGACGGTGTCCTCGTCTCCGGTTGTCACTTTGGCGACTGTCACTACCTTGAAGGAAACTTCAAGGCAGCAAAGCGTATGTTCATGATCAAGTCCCTGCTCAGAAACATCGGTCTTGATGACAGGCGTTTCCGTATGACCTTTGTATCAGCATCTGAGGGTGCAAAGTGGGGTACGGTCATGGAAGACGTCACCAATACTGTTAAGGAACTTGGTCCCAGCCCGATCAAAGAATTCAAAAAATAAATATTTTTTTTGTTCTGATTTTTTTTAGTTCAAAATTGATTAACCGGGTTTGTTCACTCAATCGAAATTACATATAACATATACCGGTTCAGAAGGCTCATTCACCTCAAAGAGAATATTTTCATTTATAAATGAGTTTGAAATTCAGGGCCGATGTATTTAAAAATTTACCGGTTTTTATTTGTTAAATATTGGAGGCCATCATCCCAGTTCGAAAGTAGTAACACCAAAAATTTCATGAATAGGTAATTGGGGGTTTTTCTTTGTATACATCCGTGCGGTTCCGAACACTTTGGCCATCGATTTGTTCCTGGCCATCCTCAGTGCAGCTTCATTTGGTTCAGGTGTATCCAAAAAAATTGTTTCGCCTGGTATTTGAGCCATAAGACCTTCAAATATTTCATCGGCTATTTCCGGGCTTTCTGCAAAAAGGGGGCCGGTTTTATATCCTTCGAAACATCTCCTTATTACTCCGTAACCCCTGATATTCTCATGATTATCGAGCTTTACAAGCGCTGAGCTTTCTGGCTGGGATATCCACTTTTCAAGAAATGTTTGTCGCGTTACAGGAAAATGATCGGAATCATAAATGAGAAGCTGATTAAAAGGAATATCTTTTGCAGGCAGTAGATCATGTTGTTCATTACCATCGGCAATACCCTGCCATCTGATGTTCCTGTATGCAAATTGAAGACCCACCGCTTTTGTATATTTGTCCTGCATCTCAAAGACACCATCACCACCAAAATTCCGTTCTCCGGCATGGGTTAGCATGGCGGAAAAAATCTCCCAACCCGCCCCCTGATGGCGGTATTGTTTTTTTACAATGTAAAACCCTCCAAAGCTAAAGGTCTCATCATAATTTGTTGCAACCCCAACTCCGATAATTTCACCTTCATGCTCTGCACAAAACCATCCTTCCGGATCCACTGGATAATGGCACGCCCCATCATGAAGCCCAGGGTTCCAGCCCTCCAGTCTTGCCCACTCAATGGGAACATATATCTCATCTTCTTTTAAATTGCGGATAACGTGTAATTTTTCCATGATAGTTGATTACCTGTATAGCATTATTTACATTTTTCACAAAGGTACATGCGACATAGATCAGGCCTGGTATGATGGACAGTGCAAACGGCAAGATTTTCGTTATCAAATCGCAGGAACGGGCATGCAAGAGGATGTTTTTCAAGAATGGAAGTATTTAAAAAAATATCCCTTTTGTCCTTGTCAACTATGACAACCTGCATTATTCCAGTGATCAGGTACTGGATACGGTATTCAAATTGTCCGGTTTTTTCCATGATCCCAAAAACGTCGCCCATGTAACTACAGCAATGACCGCACCTGTTACAGGCAACGGTGCAGGAATTTGAATCTGTCATGCTCATAACACTTCTGTTACCCTTTCCACATATGGAAACACATTAATAGGATTCATCTCACATATGATAATATGGTTACTTCGGAGGATCTGGAATGTCTTAAACGGATTGCCCTGATGGGTGGTCTGAACACTCCGGTTTTCCTTAAAACGATCAGCCTTGGTTCTGAGCTTGGATTCAGTCCCCAAACGGCATCCCGAAGATTGCGCTCACTTGAGCGGCAGCATTTCATCAGCCGAAAATTAGGTGCTGACGGACAACAGGTGACCATCACTCGTGAAGGAGAAGGTGCCCTCCGGCAGGAATACTGCGATTATTACCGGTTGTTTGGTCGGCAGGAAAAAAGTCTGGTGCTAAATGGAACTGTTCAGTCAGGACTTGGTGAAGGTGCATATTACATGAGCCTTCGTCCCTACACTGATCAGTTCCTGGAAATACTTGGTTTTTCCCCTTTTCCAGGGACATTAAACGTCCAGCTTCTCCCAAATTCTACCTTTCAGAGACAATGGCTTTCAAGTGCCGAATGGAAGGTGGTTCAAGGATTTGAATCCGAAGGCCGGACCTTTGGTGAAGTCCAATGTCTTCCCTGCACTATCCGGGATGTTCCATGTGGTATAATCATTCCAGGCAGATCCCATTATCCTGAAGAACTCATCGAAATTGTCTCTCCAAAAGGGCTTCGTAAAAGATTCTCACTCATGGATGGCGATGAGGTGACTATAGAGGTGACAATATGACAAAAAACGCATTTACAGCATTAAGGCAGGGTGAAATGGTCCTGCTGTATGACTTTGATGATCGAGAACGAGAGACCGATTTTGCCATACGATCTGATATGGTAACTTCCCATGACATCTGCAGGATGCGAAACGATGCCGGGGGTCTTATCTGCACAGCAATACCATTCGTGGCAGCAAAAAAACTGGGACTTCCCTTTGCCCGTGAAGTATTAAGAAACTGTGCCATGGTTGAGCAGCTTGGAGACATCCCTTATGATCCTTCCAACAACTCTTCATTCTCACTCTGGGTCAATCACCGTGACACATTCACAGGAATCACTGATCATGACAGGACAAAGACTGTGAATGCAATATCAGATGTGGTTCAGGCTGTGATGAATGGGGTGCCTGTGTCATTTAAAGAACAGTTCAGGACTCCCGGGCATATGCCAGTGCTTATTGCAGCAAAACATCTCCTGTCCCAGCGTCATGGTCAGACTGAGCTGTCGGTTGCAATGGCAGAGATGTCAGGAATAATTCCAAGTATAACCATATGTGAAATGCTTGACGATGAGTCAGGATATGCCTTGTCCAAAGAAGATGCAATCCGATATGCAAAACGCCATGATCTTGCCTTTGTTGAGGGATCAGAGGTTCTTGACCGGTGGGAGAAGGTGGCATATCCGAAGGCTGAATGCACAGATCCTTTAGCTGCAGCAGTAAACAGGATTTAACCTTCATCTTTCACTGTCACCTCCTGTCTCTCTCTTTTTTTGTCACCAGTCTACTCTTTTACTTATTGAAATTTTCAGTTCTGCAGGATACTTCCCGGTGAACAATGAACATTCCTGCTATGAATCCCAGGACGATGTTCAGGTAAAATGTTACAAACCGCCAGAGCAAAACAAAAATTCCCAGCATACCTGCAGGGACTATAAGTGCGTACAGGGAAGAAGTGGACAGTTCAGTGATACCTGATGATCCAGGGGTAATTGGAATTACCATGATGATGGCTATTAGAATCTGAAAGAAAAATGAGATAATAATGTTTGGGCCAAGTCCAAGTCCCATGAGGATAACAGAAGCAACCATGAATTCAGTTATCCAGAAAAAACCTGTTACACATCCTCCTGCAAGAAGACCACGGCGTGCCGGACCTGCAAAACTGGTAAAACAATTAAAAAAGTTGTCAATCTCATGATCTGCACGGGTACAGGCCCCTGAAGATGACAGGCGGGTTTTAGATAACTTTTCGGTAATCCATGACACAAGACGAAGGATGAGATCTTTCATACGGGCCGGGTACCGGATAGCAAAAAAGGGAATGAATAGAAAACTAAGGAGAAAGATCCAGGCGATTATTATGAGAATGATCAGACTGGTACTGAAAGTGCTCCAGATCTCCTTTGTCATCAGCATGATAATAATTCCCGTCACGGTCAGGATAATACCGTCAAGTACCCGTTCCATTATCACCACCGCAGTGGCATCTCCAATCTTTACTCCTGCCCGGTAGAGTTCATGGATCCTTACCGGTTCTCCACCTGCCTGCCCTGGAGTCATAGTTCCTGCGAGTAGTCCGGCAAGGACCATGTTAAGGGAATGGAAATAGCCGACCTGGTACCCTAATGACCTGGACAGGATTACAATACGAACCCCCCAGAGTGCCAGGGC
>JAQVIE010000062.1 GCA_028695895.1 Methanospirillum sp.
TGATCTGTGGAATTGCTCAGATCTCCCGGTTGATATTGTCGGGTACTCGATGGGTGGCATGATTGCTCTTGAATATGCAATCCGATATCCTGATTTTGTAAACAGTCTTGTTCTTCTGAACACTGACTGCGGCGGTGCTGAAAAAGTGCCTGCAGGGACTTGGGTGATAGAAGAGATGGATCAGACACTCAATAGTCCTAAAGAATATCTTGAACAGGCAGGAAGACTCCTCCTTACCAGGTCGTTCCGGACAAGCCATCCTGACCCGTATACCTGGTTTGTGGATTATGGAGAGATTGTCGATCCTGATGCGATGCAGGAGCAGTATGACTCTTTCGTCACCTGGAAGGGAGTATATGCCTGTCTTCCTTCGATCCATTGCAGGACTTTAGTCATTACCGGGGATCAGGATATTGTCATCCCACCGGAGAATGCCATGATAATCGCTGATGCCATCCCAAATGCAAAGCTCATTATCAGGAAAGGACAGGGGCATGGAATGATCTTCGTAGAGCCTGAAGCGATATCCAGAATAATTGCGGAGTTTTTAGAATAAATGTCATCATAGTTTAAGATATGAAAGTGCAGCAGATTGCTTACTCTATGCATAAGTTACTGAAATGCTCCAGGTAATTCGATGATTTTATGGAGATTAACAAAATCTTCGAACAAATCAGACATCGAAGGATTAAATGTGAAGAAGATCAATTTAAACAAAGAAAAAATTATAAGTATACCTTCAATCTCCAGATGAGGTAGAACGGAATCTCCAAAATCTTACCATATTCATCAGAATGCTGGGAAATATTCCGAAGACTGGTTCGGATAGCAATACGTGGGCTGTATTTTTTTCTGTACTCTGTAAAACTCCTGGAACGGGTTCTACCTGATGATTTGACTTCGATTGGAATGACATCAACACCTTCCTGTATGACATAATCTACTTCGGCAATTCCTGCAGATTTCCAGAAAAAAGGTCTTTGGAAATCGTTTGAGATAAGCTCTGTCAGGATAAAATTTTCCGCTAATATCCCCCTCATATCAGCGGTAATCGAAGAGGTATCAAAAAGGACATCTGCAGGAAACCTGCTCTTCCTGCGTAAAAGACCAGTATCAGAAAAATAGATCTTAAAATGTGTGATGTCACTATATGTTGTAATGGGAATATAAGGCCTCTCAATTTTTTCGATCTTGTAGATGAGCCCTGCAGATATCAGCCACTCCAGTGAATCTTCCAGATCCCGTGCACGCATTCCCTGCTTTACATGAGCAAATAAAAATTTCTGATTATCCTTTGCAAGTTGTGCAGGAATTGCATTCCAAATCAAAGAAAGTTTGGGAAATTCGGATGCAGATGCATATTTTACAAAATCCTTTTCATAATTACTCATAATCCCGCTTTGTATTGCTTCAACACTCCCGATATCATGATTCTTTATCCATGAACTGACAACTTCCGGAAGACCACCCGTGATCAGGTATTCCCGATATACTTCTTCCAGTTTACCTGTAAATGCTTCAGGTATCTCTTCATCCAAAGACAGATTATTCAGATATTCGTAAAGGAGCTCTTCACCTTTTGCCAGGAGAAATTCTGGAAAATTCAGAGGGTACATCTTCAGCATCTGCACCTTGCCGACAGGGAATGAGACATTTTTTCCCATCTGGGCAACAGCCACTCCAAGTAATGATCCGGCAGCAGCTACATGGAGTTCAGAAAGGTTTTCGCAGAAATATTTCAGAGAAGTTATGGCCCTGGGACAAACTTGTATTTCGTCCAGGATAAGAATGGTAATACCTGGCAGGATTGTTTTATTCCTGATAATGCCAAGATCTCTGATAATTCTTGAGACATTCAGATCGCCTTCGAAAATTTTTTGCAGCCGGTCATCATATTCGAAGTTGAAATAAGCTATATCTTTGAATTCTGAGTCGGCAAAATGTTTTAATATCCAGGTTTTCCCGCACTGACGAATTCCTTCGATGATAACCGGTTTACGATCCACGTTTTCTTTCCATTTAAGCAGAGTATCGTACATGAACCGTTTCATGATCTGTTGTTACGCATGTAAGTTTATATTATGTGTGATTACTACACATTTTAGCAACTTAATTTGTAGTGTTTTGACACATTCTTTCAACTTAAAAAACAGAGTATGAAAAATAAAATAGAAATCAGAGTTTAATGAGCCGGAGTTGTCACATTCACTGTCTGGACCGGTGTTAGAACTGGAGTTGGTGCAGGAGTCTGTGCCTGGGCTGGAACCTGTGCAACGATGACTGGAACCTGAGTTGAATTATTCCCCTGGGTCTGATTGATTGGTTGCACCGGATCTGGAACTACTGCCTGTCCACCAGCGGAGAGATTTAACTGGGTGCTGGCACCAGGCTGGTACGGTAAAGACTGATCAGCAGTCTGCTCATTTATCTTAAATGTAATCGTCGGAACCCCGTCTGCAAAGTCGTTTTCACCGGCCATTACGATGAGCCTTTCGTCAAAAGTTCCAAGGCCCCCGAATTTTCCTTCTTCGGTTACGGTGATTCGTCCCTGTGGAACTCCGTTAACGTATGCGGTGATGACAGTTCCAATCCCTGCCGGTGTTCCCTGCATTGATGCAGTTCCATAAAATTCACACGGGAGCTGCGGGGATGCTGCAAAAACAACTCCGCACGTGGCTATACATATGCCGGCTATGAAAAGAACCGGCATCCAGATGGTACACTTGATCGTCATATTATCATAAAAAACAAGGTGATTAAATCACCTGAATTTACCAGCCGGAATAATCATCCGGCAGAATTACATTGCTGATTATCTCCACGATGTCGTAGAAGTACATGAAATCTGACCGATCGTCAGACCTGAGATCCAGATTAGTGATAGACCCTGGTGTAAACGGATATGTATAGCTCCAATCTGCACTTGACAGGGGATTCTTTACTTCTGCTTTATACCAGAATTCAAAGTCCTGCGGTTTAATCCAGAAGGAAATCGGATCACGCTGTTCGATTGATTCATATGGGACATCAACGGTGAGCATCTCCTTTTCAGCTAAATCTCCATATTGTCCTAATTTAAGAACAGATACAGGGTTTGTAGGATTGGAAAGATCAATTCCTTCCCTTGTTGCCATTACACGGTCACCCACCCTGAGCGGATACCCGTTAAACTCAGCTTTTCCATAGAAGTGCTGGGGATCCCATGCAGAAGGTGCAGGTGTTGGTGTCGGAGTTGGCGGAACTGTTGGTAATGGTCCGGCCCACAGGTGAACAGTGCGGGAAATGCCACCTTCATATGGAATCTCCCTGGACTCTCCAAGAATGCTGATGGTCTCATTATCATCAATATCCTCCCTGATAATCCATGCCTGTGTATATCTTGGCCAGCTGTCATCTTTTACCCAGAATGTGATATTGGCGTCTTCCGGAAGACATCTGCCCTGTACTGTAAGTTTGCCTGCCCAGCTGCTATTGCCGCTGCCAAAGTATCCGGGACTTATCATTGTAAAGGGATTTTCAGGTCCTGAAACATCATAACCTTCTACCCTTGCCTCAATCATACCTCCAATCCTGATATTTGGCAGGCAATTGTGACACACTCCAGCTTCATCAAGATATTCAGTACCATCAGTAATCCTTACATCACCCTGGATGCTCATCGGGATAGACGGAACACCTGTACAAAGAGTCGGAACAGGAGTTACGGGGATAGGTGGAATTTCATTTGGAGGATTTTTCAATATGACAAGTCTTAGCTGTGTCTCTTTTCCGGGCTGATATGGAACTGTCCAGAGATATGTACCATCATCATGCAGGATATATGCACGGACCATCCTGTTCATCTCATCAGCTACCCAAAACTCGATTGGTGTATCTGCAGGAATTCCCTGAACCTGTAATTTTGGTGAGAAGGTCCCCATCTTCCCGAATACACCTTTTGCCGTCTTTATCGGATTGAACTGTCCTGATACGTCATATCCTGGAGTCCTGGCCTCTACTGTGCCTCCACTCTGAATGGGTTTTCCATAAATCTCCACCGTTCCGACGAAAGTTTGTGGAACAGCAGGAACAGGAATTGGAGTCAGGGTTGGTTCAGGGGTTACCTGTCCCTCAACATTAATGAGTTCTTTCTCTGATTTTGTAGAACTTTTACCTGTTTCATCTGCAATTGTCAGACTTACATTATACTTTCCAGGACTGGTATATGTATGAGAAGGATTTGCAACCATGTCTCCGGTCCCGTCACCAAAAGTCCAGGCATACATTGACGGGTTGCCTGAAGACTTGTCAGTAAACTGCACCTTTAAAGGAGGTTTACCGGATACAGGCTCTGCAATAAAATCTGCATTAAGTGTCCCTGAATCAGAAACGGTGACATACCCTTCTTTCAGCTGTGTTGCACTTGATTCCTGGTTTGAAACCGTCAGGCGGACGGTATAAGTTCCAGGGAACATATACTGGTGAACAGGGTTTGCAATCTGATCTGTGGTTCCATCACCAAAGTCCCAGGCCCACATTATCGGCCCGCCGGTAGAGAGATCAGTAAATGTCACGGTAAGTGGTACAATTCCTGATGTCGGTTCGCCGACAAAGTCAGCAATCAGGACATCATCCAAAGTGTCAGGGACTGGTACCGAATTTTCCATTTCAGGGAGCTGAGGCGGCATATCACTTATTAACGGATGAATTACTGCCTGATCCAGGGTTTCCTGAATTGGTTCATCTATGACAGAAATATCCGGTAATTGTTCAGTTCCAGTGATCTCAGTGTCCAGGGCAGACTGTACCTGTGTTTCCAGTGGTGCAATATTAGTCACTGAGGGAGCATCACCTCCAATGGAGAGATCCAACTTCATGCTGACACCTGGCTGGAATGAAGTCTCCTGCCATGCTTTCTGCCCGTCAATCCAGAAGGTTATCTGTGCACTTCCACTTGAAAGATCACCTTCTTCAGTTACTACTTTGAGCCGTTGGTCAAATGTCCCTGGTCCTCCATATATTCCTGCTTCCTCTAAGGTATACCGGCCTCGTTCTGCCTCATTGATCCTGGCTGACAAAATAGTCCCTGTTGGTGCAGGGGTGCCATCAATGGTTACGGTTCCGTAGAACTCACAGGGTAATGCCGGAGCCCCGGCAGAACAGATAAATATAAAGGAAAACAGGAGGAGTGTAGCCAGGGCCATCCGGACGGCTACGTTTCCTGTATTCATGATTCCTCACACACCAATTGCAGCCAGTGTTCCAGGCTTTTCCATGTAAAGCCAGTATCCCCTCGATGGGAAGAGATATGTGCTCTCACCCTGTCCGCCATTGACAATGGTAGACTCCCACTGCTGATGCTGTGCATTATAGCCACGGGCATAAATCCATGCATCTTTTACTGATTTCAGGGTGTCCTTTGCGGTTGCAGGGTTGCCACCGGTAAATCCGATTGCTGCCCAGCCGGTTGGAAGACTTCTGGTTATCGGAGCACTGATGGGATCGTTCTTAAAGGTCAGGTTGATTGTATACGGGGTTACCGAGTAGATCCAGTACCCGTTAAGTGGTGCAATGACTGTTCCGGTAAGAACCTGATCCCAGTACTGCCTTGCTGGATCATATGCCCAGATTGCATGTCCACCGGTCGGAACATCCCTGAACACTGCACTTGCATTGCCGTATCCATCTGCAAGGGTTCGTGCAACGGAGATAAAGTTCCAGCCACTATAGAGGTGAATTTTGGTTGGATCATATGGTCCGATGGTCGGGGTCGGTTGTGGACCGCCAATTACCGTGATATAGTCTTTTTTGACTTCACGATCTATCTCATCACCCAGGGTAATTGTCAGGGTAACGGTATACTTGCCGCCATACTGGTAGACATGGGATGGATCTTTTACTCCTGCAGAGGTGAATCCGTCACCAAAGTCCCAGAACCAGTTGGTCGGTGATCCTTTTGATTTGTCCTGGAATTTGACTGAAAGAGATGCTGCCCCTGAGGTGGGGCTTGCTGTAAAGTCTGCCTTAATCCGTGGTTCGCGGACGGTAATGAAGTCGGGTTTTGTTGCAGTGTCTTTTGCACCATCCTTGTTCATAACCGTCAGTGAAACAGTATAAACGCCTTCTTCACTGTAACTGTGTTTTGGATTTATTTCTGTTGCAGTAGTTCCATCTCCAAACACCCAGCTTCGTTCAGTCAGATCTTTACCAACTGATTCGTCTCTAAACTGGACCTCAAGAGGTCTGCTGCCTTTTGTCGGATCTGCACTGAATGCAGCTGTCGGAACACGGTCATCAACAATCTTCAGATTGAGGATGATGTATTTATCATCCACCAGTCTCTGGTCAAGGAAGTCCTTGATTGCATTGACTGCCTTACTGCCCTGGTAGTAACCCGGACCATCGAGTGGGAAGAGTTTGCTCCACTCATCCGGATATGAAGTTACCATCCAGATACGGTTGGATTCTATTGGTTCCCTGACATCTCTCTCTTCCACCATGTCAAACTTGTGATTATACATGGGGTGTTGCAGGATGATGCTATAATCACCTGGCTTGAGGTCGCAGAGATTGATGTAGTTGAGCAGATTCACTTCAAAGGTATCATCACAGAAGACAGGAATCTTTGCATTGACGTACTTGGCATTGCCGACCTTATCTTCTCCGAAGATCCACAGGTTGATCTCCTTGACTACATCATCTCCTTCTCCGGTATGTGGGAATCCACATGCCTTTCCGGTAAGCATTATCTTATCAAGAGAGGTCCAGCTGCATCCATCCGGACAACATTCAATCGGT
The DNA here is from genome assembly GCA_028695895.1 of Methanospirillum sp. GTDB lineage: Archaea > Halobacteriota > Methanomicrobia > Methanomicrobiales > Methanospirillaceae > Methanospirillum. Next base: position 6,778 of record JAQVIE010000062.1, read on the forward strand.
TTGGTTATGACATCAGGCTCAAGAATTGCATCAAAGCATGGTTCTTCAAGGATGAGATCCCGTGATGCCGTTGCGGCACAG
>JAQVIE010000063.1 GCA_028695895.1 Methanospirillum sp.
GGTTAACCTGTTTGCTCTCCGGAGCCTTTGAATCAACCCAGAAGGTCCTCTTGGTACCTGTGTGGACGATCTGACCATCCTGGCACACGATCTCACCATTCTTAATGAAGTATGCACTCAGTGAGAAGGCCTTTTCAATCTCTTCAGGGTCGGTTGGCATCTTGGCCGGGTTAAGATCGTAGATGGCAACATCTGCATTCATGCCAGGTGCAAGACCTCCCATCATGTTTGAAAGACCAAGAGCCTTTGCAGGTCCTGCACGGGTCATCTGTGAAAGTTCGTAGAGAGTGAGTTCACGGTCAAGCTCGTTCAGAATAGTTGCATCTGCTACCTTGCCACTGTGTTTGAACGCAGCCATCTGCTCATCACGGGTCTTTTTGCACATCAGCCACTTGAATACCCGTGGGTACCTGGTGAACGGACCTGCATTCGGATGGTCAGTTGTAATCATAGTCCGCATTGGATCCTTTGCAAGAAGGGCAAGTTCAAGACCTACTGCCCATTGAACTGCACATGGGAAGATATTCGGACTGTAAATGAACGGAACAACTCCTGAACCAGTCTCAAGCTCGACATCCACATTACACCATTTCAGATGGTTTAATGCACTAAGGTGGTGTTCAAACGGACCGTCGGCAGTCATGGTCGTTGTTTCGTCAAGAGTGACATTGCCGGTATCAAAGGTGAGTTCAGGGTGTTTATTGACATAGTCCATGACTTCCTTTGAATTTGAACAGAAATCTCCCCAGCTTGAACCACCATAGGAGTGGAATTGCAGGTGAGTCAGATGCATGACCTGTTCACGGCCAAAATTGCTCTTTGCCTTGTACCCGGCTGCCAGCTTCATCGTGTCGATGGTTGTTGGTGCATTGCCAGGGTCACCAAGCATGTTTCCATGGATGTGTATTGAGTGTGGAAGACCGAGGAATTCATTGGTCTCAATAAGGCCCTTTACAATCTCTGCAGGAGTGATGTCAAAGTACGGGACTTCGTCATTAATACCAAGACAGTTAAGACCCCATCCCCAGGCTTCAGTTCCACCGGGGTTGACAATCTTAATACCATATCCCTTGGTCACCTTAAGAAGCCAGGAGATATAGGCTGCAGTCTTCTCAATATTCTTCTCTTTTAAATACTCGAAGACAAACCAGTTGTTACCAAATACAGGAAGAGCTGCTTCGTCAACAATCGGGGTGTCTTTAATCTCTTCATGGACATGCCTTGCATAAAGCGGAGGCATTGCAGCTTCCATGGCAAATCCGTATCCCATACGGGCATATGAGTAACCGGTTCTGAACACCGACGGAATTGAGAAACCCTGTTCCATCCTGGCGGTTTCCTTGACAATACCGCCTCTCATCTCACCACGGATCATCTTGTCTTCAGGTCTGAACCAGCGGCCAAGGTTCACTTTTGGTCCTGCAACATGTGCATGGATATCAAGTGCACCGGCCATGACTGACTTTCCGGATGCATCAATGGTCTTTGCCTTGGATGAGACTTTTTCAACAATCTTGCCATCCTTGATAGCAATATCTGCCTTGTCTCCTTTTACGCCGCTGACAACATCAAAGACATGACCATTCTTTATCAGAATTTCACTCATTTACGCATCCCCCATGATATCGCAGAGTCTGACATAAACTCTCTCAAGAAGATCTTCGTCGGTAAGCATTCCTTCTGGTGGATCGATGACTTTACGGCATGCAATCGGGACATTGTCCATACGATAGGCACACCCTTCAACCTCGACTCCGACAAGAGCGACAGGGATATGAACATCAGATATCTCGGTTGTCAGGTTGATATGCGGGTCAATACAGACCGATGGGATCTGGGCCATGTGTCTTGTTGCCTCAATCGGGAAGTGTGCACCGATATCAGATGCGATACAGATACAGGCATCAACCTCCTTTCTCCGAAGCAGGTCAACAGATGAGGTCTCACCAGGATTGTACCTGGCATGGGTCCGGCGGGTAAGGTCAACACAGTACGGGAAACCATACTGCCATGAGAGAACCTGTCCTGAACCAGTAACGTTCCAGTGTCCTCTCATTGCAATGATGGAAAACTTGGTGAAGTCGTTCAGGTCACGGGTAAGGTTGATTGCAATATCGATATTGTGGTTTCTGCCAAGTGTGTGGGTCAGACCCATTCCGAAGAAGATAACACCGAAACGTCCTTCCTTAAGGGTGTTGACTGCGGATATGATCTTTTCTTTTGGAACTCCGCCAACAACGTCCGGAATTGGCTCTCCACGTGCCACAGTTCTGAATGCATCAAGGAGTTCATAGTCATAACCCTGTTCAATCTGGATGAATTCGTCAGCACATTTTGCAGTATCAGTGTACCGGCAGTCAACACAGATGATCTTTCTTCCCTTATGACCCTTGGTTGTAAAGAAACCACGTGGGAAGATAGAGTACCTGGACATGTGACGTGGGTGGGCATGAGCCGGATTACAGCCCCAGAATACAATCCGGTCTGCTCGGTTCTTGATCTCTCCAAGTGTACAGCTTGGAACACCTACATCCTGAATTGCAAGCAGAGAGGAACCGTGACAGACGGTTGCACAGTTATCAACGATTGTTCCTGCTTTTTCTGCAACCTTGTGACCGATAGCCATTGCCTCACAGCTTGTAGATGCCCATCCGTACCAGAGGGTCTTTTTGGCTTTTGCAAGCATCTGTGCGGTATATTCAATGGCTTCATCATATGAGATCTCTTTATAGGAACCGTCAGGCTGGCGTTTTCTTGGACGGGTTACCCTGCCTTCCTTGCTGACATGAAGGAACTTTTCTGAACCAATAGCGCAGGCATTCTGACAATCTATAATTTCCTTGCCATCATCGGACACCGTGATCTCAAGATCATCACAGAGTGTTCCACAAAACGGACAGGTAACATCGGTAACTACTTTGGTCATTTATTACTCCCTTGCCGGTGGTTTTCTTTCTTCTCCATAACAGAGAGTCTGGACAAGTTCAACTGCTCCCATCACCTTCTCATTTTCAGCAGGTTCAATCTCAACATCAAATCCTTTGAAACATGGTTCACCGGTAGAATAGGTATATGCAGAAACGATTGCATTTGCCCAGGGTCCCATTGGGATATGTGCAAGTCCTGGAACAAGGTCTTCACGGGTCCGGACTGCTTTTACCACGATGCTGCCATCCTTGCTGGTTACACGGACATTGGTATTTGCCATGATTCCAGCTTTTTTCATATCATCCTCATGCATGTGAATAATAGAAACAGCGTCATAGTACTTCTGGGAAGTCTTTCCTGTCTCCATTGCAACTCCCTGCTGGATGGTGCGACAGGTGATAAGATTCACGGTTATCTTCTTTGTCATTCATCTCCTCCGTTTCCTAAAATCCTTCACAGGATTCAGGAATCATCAGAAGCATTATCTTTCCGATGAAAGACGGTTACACGAACCTGGATAAACAGATTCTAATGGCACAAACGTAGGGGATCAGCATACACCAATGGTTTATATGAGAAGACTGGTGATGGGATGATCGGGAGCATCCCACCATTCAGGTTTCCATCCATGGTCCTGACCCGAACAGGTACCACTTGTCAACCGAACAAGTAACGGTCATCGTGAGGATAATAAAGGATTTGGATTTTCATTGAGTTTTTTTTGAAATAAAAATGAGCCGGAGTATTTAAACGTGCCGGTGCACCCGGATAAGTTGGGCACAAACAAATAAAAAAAGAGTGGAGAGTTTTCGAGCAAGTGGTGAAACGAATTAGTTAAAATTTTTTTATGCCTATCGATCTGTCAAATATTTAAGGGAGAATCTCAAAAATAACAACACAATTGTCATTTATTATGTGCCTAACTTATATTGACTATAATTACCTCTCCTACTACCTAATTTACAAAGTTAGGCACAAAAACAAAATTTCTGAAAAAATGCCGGTTATCAGAAGGCGCAATAACATGTGATTAGGAGTGGGATAATCTTAAAAAATGGAATTCTTTATATATGATGAGCATGGAAATCACTAATAATATATCAAAATCAGTTAACTTCACCATATCAAACATGAAATTTCATTATCTCACATCTCTCTGAAACAGTGAAATCAATAAACCGGCCGGATGAATCCATTGTTGGATTATTTCTATTTTTAGAACCAGTTTTTGATAAATAAACGAGATTCATGCCACACTATAAAAGCAATTTACCTCCTCAATAAGTCAACCATTTCTGAAATGATCACATATGAAAAATGAAGAATTGGAGAGGGTTTGATATGCGTCTGCCAATTCAGTCCCGGCGTACAAATATTCCGTTCTTCTGAATAGAGACTTTACATTCCGGACATCTCCAGGTTTTTGGTAGTTTTTCAAAAGGTGTTCCTGGAGGAATTTTCTGGGTTTTATCTCCTTTTTCAGGAACATACATGTATGCACATTCCAGACATTGCCATTTCGCCATATCTATATATTCCCTTTGTGAGATAAAAAAATTTTCAGAGATAATCCGGATTTTCAGACTCCTCTTCTGGCCAGATCCGTTTCTCACTGTACTCGTTCCTAATCTCCTTCTTAAACTCGTTAAATTCAAGTTCATCAAGCTGCTCGGAGAGAAGAACATCACTTGAAGCAAGTTCATATGTCCATTTGACAATTTTTCCAACGATCTCCAGGACTTTTTCCGGGTCTGATACAGTAATAAGCTCGCGTCCGATCTTTGGATGCCGCCCTCTCCTTCCTCCGATGGTGATTCTGTACCTGGGTTCGCTCCCTTTTAAGACATCAAACGGACATGGCATAACACACATGCCACATTCCACGCATAATCTTTTATCAAGGACAACTTTCCCTCTCCTGATGACGATTGCATTTTCCCTGCAGTATTTCTGACAGGTCCCACACCCGGTGCATTCATCCTGATCCCGTAATGGTTCCCTTATACCGGTAATCCCAATCTCGTTCATCCGCTCACTTGCGCAACCGTTTGGACAGGCTGAAACAGCAATTCGCACCTTTACTGGCATCTCCTTACCAAAAAAGCGCTCATCTATCTGTTTTGCAAGAGCAAGTGAGTCAATATTTGCGTATTTGCAGTGATCAGTTCCCATGCAGGCAGTAACATTCACCACCTCTTCCCGTTCCGAACCAAGAGGAGTGCCATTTTCTTTTAATGCAGTCAGCATTGGGACAATCCGGCCTGGATCAACGCCTGGGATCTCTATGGTCTGCCGAACAGTAAGGTGAACCCGTCCATCACCATAAGTTCTGGCAATCTTTCCAATACCGATGGTCTGTTCAGGAGTCAGCATACCGGCAGGAATTCTGAGACGGATAATGCACCGCTCAGGGTCACGCTCCGTGATGATGCCGCCACGGGAATATAAACGGGGATCTACATCCATTAGGATCATTCATGTGGGCTTTGAATACATAAGAGGATAGGGAAAAGCCAATTAGCCACAATGATAAGACTTAAAAGTGCCTAACCTGTTAACCCGATATATTTATTGTCTATTGGTCTGACCTCTATTGCATGGCAGATATGTCTGAACATATGGAGGCCTTCTTTGGTGTCAACCTGGAGGAAAAATACATAGATGCTCTCCGTGAACTTGACGAATATGTAGATGATCTAAAGGATATCTCTAAAAATTTACGGGAACTTACAAAAAAAGTCGGCGATAATGAGGTAATAAAAATCCTTAATGAGAACCGGAATGTTCTTTTTGACATTGCCCAGCAGATAAAGGATATTAAATATTTCCATGAGTTTTATTTCAAGGAAGACAGCGGGGTCAGGCACATCACAAGAGAACGTGACACGTACATGCTTTTGTACCAGATCATGAAATGGGATACTATTGATGTCAGGGATCTTCTCAGGTGGCTTAATGATTTAAGAGCTCTTTGTGATGTTATCGGACTCCGGCCAGAAGATCTTGTAAACTTTAAGCGTATGGATACCCAGCCTATCCCTGAGGATATTTCTTCATATCCGGTCCTTGTAAGAGATAAGCGGGGTTACTGCCTGACCGGGGAAAAATGGAATATTGTTATTCATGAAGATGAAATCCGGGATGAGATGGAAGCAAAACAATAATACCGGATTTGATAAATAAAAGCATCAAAATTAAAGAAAGTGGTTTACCACAGCCTCTTCATTTTAAATCAGGTATCGCATGATGATATTGTTATCAGATAATCATTACCTGATTCCTCTTTTTTCATAAAGAGTTTTAAGCGTGGTGGTATTCCTTCAATTTGGGAATACTGTTTGCGGGTAAGCATTATCTTTTGGATTTCACCCTCTTTCATCCGTTTCACAAGAAGAGAAAACTGAATTGAAAGATTTGTGCATGTTTCATTTCGCAAATCCATGAACTGGCAATTATTACCAAATAAGTGTTCTGACATTAAATCCTCCGGTTATTAATTTCTTCATAAGTAATGCAATGTCATAAGGCCTGAACACCTGAAACTCCGGTACCTCATTATCAGCAATAATTCCTCTCTCTGATAAAGAACATTCAAAGACGCCATATTCAAGTAATCCCGGAGTTGCAGTAGCCATAATGACACTTTGTATATCCCGTACAGTGTTACAGAACCAGCTGTCAGGAGCGGGAATATAACAATATGCCCCATCTTCAGCGAAAATCACATAAGTTGGTATATTTTTTCCTGACAGTGCCACGGCGAAGGATATCGCACCAAAAGCATGTTCAGTTCCATACGGTGTACCGGTAACTACCAGGATATAAACTTCATTTCCATTGCCGGCAATGTTTATGCAGTCTGCATGGAGGACGATTTCAGCTGAGGAGAAGAGAGGAATCAACTGTGATAACCCAGAAATCCA
>JAQVIE010000064.1 GCA_028695895.1 Methanospirillum sp.
TAATCTGCCTGGTTACTGCAGTTTTTCCTGCCGAAGGAGGGCCGGCGATGATGATAAGTTTCATCGGTAAGATACCGGGAGAGGTGCTGTAACGAGTTCACCGGCCCGAATCATCTCTCTCATCTGGCCGATTATCCCATCCATGTGAAGCATCTGGCGAATTGCATGCTCTTCAACACCGTTTGGTTCAATAACTTTTGAGACGGCTCCGTCCTGCATGACGATACGCCGGTCAGAAAGCAGAGAAACCAGTGGATCGTGAGTAACAAAGAGTAATGCTTTATGATGCTGACGCAGTGTTTCTATTACCTTCTCCTTGAAAATACCCGCATTTTCTACCTCATCCAGTAGTATTATCGGAGTATTAGAGATGAGAATAGCATCTGCAACCATCAGGGATCTTGTCTGTCCTCCGGAAAGGCTGGTCATCCTGACATAACTTACAATAGGCTCCCCTGTAAACTGGTTTGCAAGATTTATAGTCTCCTGTATACAAGATTCTTTCATGTGCCCTCTGGAGAGGAGATGCATTCGTAAAAAATCAGAGACATTAAGGTCACAAAGACATCTGGTATTCTGAGTTATGAGGGAAACCGGTTTTGCTGCAGGGTCACGAACATAATGTTCAGGCGGGAGTTTTCCATTGACAAGGACCTGTCTTCCGGTGACGGTATCACGATTTGCAAATATTTCAATATCGTTAATAAAGGCGCTTTTTCCTGAACCGGTCGGACCGACAATAGACAGGGTGTCTCCAGGCCTGATATGTATCTTATCAAATACTTCCTTTGTTCCTTTACGATTTTGTCCAGGAAGTATTGTAATCTCCCTGATGGTTTCCCTGATCATTCTGAATACAAGTTACACTTATATGGATATTAATATTATCCAAAACCGAGAGTAATTAATACAATGAGTCAGATTTTTTCTTGAAAATTAAGATGAGTGTACAATTTAGACTTTATATTTCATCCTGCATATCAAGTTCAAATCTTCAAAAAAGAACTACAGATAAAAGTGCAAAAAATGCTTTCCTTTAAATTGAGGAACATTTTCATCTTCTTTTTGAACACATTCTGGTTCCTTATCAGTCTTTGAACGAAAATGGTAATATCATCGGGGTGAACGAAGCCTGTACAAGACTTACTGGATATTCAAGGGACAAAATAACTGGTAGATTGTTCACGGACATTATTCCGGATATGCACGTCACTGACTACCAGCGATGGTATAAATCCACTAAGATACTCATATGTTTACATCACAACCATGATATCTCCCTTGTTTGACTGGAGAATACCCATGAACAGGCATAATAACCCGGTTAAACCTCCATTATCAGCATTTGAAGATTTCTACAAGTATTCAGAAACAGGAAACACTTTTACCAGGGAAAAAGAATATTTTCATAGATTATGAATATTTCCTTTATTCATCTGATCCTTCACATTGACTCATCACTTGAGCAGATGGCACTGGAATTAGGCCTTCTGGTTTATGCAGTCCTCTTTCTCATCATTTTTTGCGAAACTGGTCTTGTAGTGACACCGTTTCTTCCAGGAGATTCCCTTCTGTTTGTGTCAGGAGCCCTTGCCGGTAATGAGATTCTTAACATCTGGGTCCTGCTGGTAATTATTGGACTTGGAGCAATAATTGGTGACACATTAAATTTCTGGATTGGAAAGTTTGCCGGATGTAAAGTATTGGAAGGCCGTCTTTCCGCATTCATTCATAAAAGGTGGCTTGAAAAAACTCACCATTACTTTGAAAAATATGGCGGGGCCACTATTGTTATCGCCAGGTTTATCCCGATTGTCAGAACATTTGCTCCATTTCTTGCCGGAATTGGAAAGATGAATTACCAGAAGTTCCTTTTTTATAATGTAACCGGTGCAATAATCTGGACCTGGGCACTTGTAGGAGGTGGATATCTGATTGGTAATATCCCGGTCATATCTGAACATATCTCACTCTTCATGTGGTTTGTCCTGGCCCTTTGTATCTTTTCAATCGCCATGGTTGCAAAAAGTGTTCTGTCAGCAGTGTTTTGCGATAAAAATTAGGAGAATAGGTAAAGGAGAAACAGTTGCAGACTACTGTCACCAGGATCAAAGGGAGGAAATGAATGAAGTGTGAACAAAAACCTGTACAAGACCCTGCTTTTTCAAGATATGCTGCTGATACAATGCTTCCTCTCCTCCAGTCATTGCAACAGGAATTATCTGGAGTCAGAACGGCGGATGATATTGAATATGTTCACCGGACCAGGGTTGCGACCAGGCGACTCAGAGCATGCCTTACCATATTTTCTCCAAGCCTCCCACCTGAAAAAGTAAAAATCTGGAGACGCACCATCAGAGATATTACCCGATCGCTGGGAGAAGCACGTGATCTGGATGTTCAGATAGACTTTATAAGCACTTTTATCTCTAAATATATCCAAAATAATTATCAGAGGGAGTTATTTTTTTATTCCAGTCCCATGCCTGATCATCACCCGCTTTTTTCCATTAAACAGGCTGAATATGAAGAAAATAATATTGAAAACAATAATGAAGAACCCGGATCTGAACCATTTCTTTACTGCAGTGGCCAGTTTGACATTCACAGACCAGGGCTTGAATGTCTGCTGCATAGATTGAAGGCCAGACGCCATCGCATTCAACCGGATCTTGTAAAGGCTGCTGACCGGCTGGAAGAAACGGGAATTCCTGAATCAATGACCTCTTTTCTGCATGAACTTAAAATAAGGGCTGAAATTGAGGGAGGAACTGGCAACTCTCCGTTTTCATATGAGCAGGCATTTGTCAGCATAATGACTGCCATCTCTGATCTATTTTGGTTTGAACCATGGCTTAGCGAACCAGATAATATCCATCAGCACCATGAGATGCGCATTGCAGCAAAAAGATTAAGATATACCCTTGAATCCTTTTCAGATCTATATGAATGCGGGTTAAAATCAGAGATAAAAACTTTTAAAAGTCTTCAGGATGTGCTCGGAGACATGCATGACTGCGATGTCTGGATTGAAAGAATTCCAGCATTCATCCTTGAAGAAGAGAAAAGGGCAGACAGGTACTTTGGAAATCCGGACTTTTTCTCCATCCTTGAACGTGGACTAAATAAACTTCTCGAAAACCGGAAAAAGAAGAGAGAAGAACTTTTTTCTGAACTGCATGTTATGTGGGATACAATAAAAGAAGAGGGATTCTGGGACCGGCTGATGGAAAAAATTTCATATCCGGTCCGACTTTCATCCCAGGAAAAAACTGATCAGAACAATGAGGAGCCTGTCACAATTGCCCTTATATCTGATATACATGCAAACCTTCCGGCACTCGAAGCGGTCCTGACTGATGCAAAACTGAAAGGTGCAACAGCCATTCTGAACGCCGGTGATAGTATCGGATATGGTGCTTTTCCTGACGAAGTTATCTCATGCCTTCGTTCATCGCATGTGCTCTCGGTCATCGGAAATTATGACCTTGCAGTCCTCTTCAGGAAATGGAAGAGAGGAAAACCACGATCACGCGATAAACAGGCTGTCATGCAGTTTGCATACAATAACCTGTCAAAAGAGAACAGGACCTATCTTGCAGGGCTTTCACGTGAGTTCAGACTTAGGGTGAGAGGAACTTCAATCCTTGTTACCCACGGAAGTCCAGATTCAATTAACGAATACCTGGACCTGGGTACACCTGAATCAAGACTTCGTGAATTCGCACAAAAAACCAGGGCTGATATAATTGTGACCGGTCACTCCCATCTTCCTTCCATCAGGCAGGTTGATAATGTGTTATTTGTTAACTGTGGCAGTGTGGGGAGGACAGAAGATGGAGATCCTCGTGCCTGCTATGCCCTGCTGACATTGGATCCCCTGTCTGTTGTTCATATCAGGGTTTCATATGATATTTCCAGGGCAATAACTGCTATGCAAAACCAACATCTTCCAGGCCCATTAACAAGGATAGTCTCTGAAGGCAGATCTCCTGATGATATATCCGGGCATGGGAATTCCGCGTGATGGACCCTGCTGTCTGGCCGGTTGTAATGGACTACTCAGACAGGCTGGATCCTGATCCTGCACATGCAAGGCAGGTATGCCGCCTGTCACTTAAAATATATAGTGAGCTGGAGACGCTTCATGCCCTGCCCCATTATGCCTGTGACTTTCTAAAAGCAGCTGCCCTTCTTCATGATATCGGATGGAGTATGCCAGGAAAACCCCATCATAAAGCATCAAAGGATATCATCCTGAAAGACACAAAAATGAATCTCCTGCCAACAGAAAGAAAAATTATTGCTTTAATTGCGCGATATCACAGAAAATCCCTCCCAAAACCTGATCATGCGATATATAATAAACTGGATAACAAAGACAAGGCCATCGTTTCATGGTGTTCGGGTATACTCCGTGTTGCAGATGTTCTTGATCGGGCACACCAGGAACTGGTAAGCGATATAAGCTGTACAATCACGCTGGAAGATCTCATCCTTTTCTGCACCTGTAAAGCCCCATTAATTCATGATTCATTGCTTTTTCAAGAAAAAAGCAGATTACTTTCTGATCTTGCCAATCGCAGGATAACTCTTTTAATATCTGTTCAGGGGATATAATCTCTGGATGGAGAGGATTGCACACAGGTATTCCTGATTTTAATCGTTGTTTACTTAGATGTTCTCTTTCTCATTACACCCATTACTCCAAGGAGGGTTATGACAATGATACCTATCCCGATCATAATATAATTCAAAAGAAATATTGACGGAGGGATCTCAAAAGAGATGTTTGCCACGGGGATCTCCACATTCTCTTCTATTTTGGGATTTAGTTTTGAAGAGTCGGCCTTTGCAAGCCTGCTTATTGTATCACCATATTTTTGTGGGATATAACTTTCATCAAGAAAGATTGCTTTTTCAAATGCAGTAAGGGCTTTATTCAGGTTGCCCATTGCAAAGTGAACACCCCCGATATTATTCCAGACTTTGGCTGAATCAGGGTAGATCTGGATGGATTGATTAAAAGCACTGATTGCTTCTTCATTCCTGTACATTTTTGCAAGCACCTCCCCTTTTTTATTCCAGGTCTCGTTATTTTTTGGATCAATCTTAAGAGCTCCGGTATATGCATGGTCTGCTTCAGTGAACCGGTTCAATGCAGCCAGCACATCTCCGTAAACGTCCTTGTTTTGAAAACTGTTAGGGTTTAATGAGACAGCCCTTGTCAGAATTTCAAGTGCCTCCTGATAATTTCCAAGTTTATAGATAGCACGACCCTTTTTACCAAAGAGATCTGCATTTGTCTTGTCAATTGCGATGGCGCGATCATACGATTCAGCAGCTTCAGCATACCGGTTTAATTCCATCATCGCATCACCACGCAGTTTCCATCCTTCAGTGTAATACTGGTCAAGGTTTAGGGCCTGATCATAGGCTGCTATCGCGCTTACATAGTCCTTCTTTTGAAAAGCCTCCTTTCCCTTGTTAAGCCATACTGTTGCATCCTGGATATTTTGAGCGGCAACAGGATGAAAAATCAGGGCGGTTGCCAGAAAGAGAAAAATTGCCAAAACCATGCCATTCCATCGGATCATAGGTAATTCCATTATTATTTTACTCAAAGATTTCATTATGAGTGCAAGAGATACAATAAAGTAGTTTCTTTTAACAAATGAAAAGTTCTCGTTTTTCAATTGATGAAAGAGTATTGGATGAGAGAGCACCCATGGATTCAGGTCTGCATAGTTTATTAGATGTAAGGTACATGTTGTTTTAGGTATCATGGAGATAGTGAAAATCCCCAGCATGGAAAAAGATGAGTACGATGCATTGATCCATAGTCGTTTCATGGCACGAATCGCTTTTTCAGGGGAAAAATATCCTTATATTGCGCCATTTCTGTACGTGTACGACGGAAACCATCTTTATTTCCTCTCCACTAAGTATGGAAAAAAGATTGAATATTTCAGGAAATCTCCCTATGTCTCGGTAGAGATTGATAAGTATGCAAAAGATCTCTCCAGTTACATGTTTGTTACCTTACAGGGATATCTTGAGGAAGTCACAGACTCAATTGAGAAGAAACTTACGAGGGAAAGGTTTGTCCAGCTGATTCAGGAGCAGAACCTGTCAAACAATATCCTGGCTGCTCTTGGACATTCACCAGAGGATGCTCCGGAATCAATATGTAAAGAGGAACGTTCACTTGTCTGGCGCCTGAACGGTGTCAGAAATCTCGTAGCACTGAAAAACCTTTAACTTTTTAAATAATCTTTGCACCCGGAATTGGTTTTATAACGAGCAAAATCAATTATTTGTTGTTTTCCATCAACTATTTATAATGACATCAATAATCTTTTTCATCAATGGATAATACCCACCATTACATCTCCCGTATCTTTGACTTTTTACGTGAAAACCAGGATGGAATGACCATATCTGAAATGTCCGTTGGTTTATCCATGTCAAGAAACACTGTCGGAAAATATATTGAGATGATGTTCCAGTCAGGAATGGTTGATGTACGGACAGTGGGTAAAGCAAAAATATTTTTTTTATCAAAACGTGTTCCGGTAACAACCCTTCTAAACTACCTGTCATTAGCTGTAATCCAGACTGATGAACGATTTACAATCCAGAATGCCAATCTTTCTGCAACAGATTTTCTTGGTATCGGTTTCTCCAGTCTGACAGGACGAAATGTCCTGGATCTTCTTACAATCCAGGGATTCAAACAGGAAATCAAAATGAAAATACTCTCCTCTGATCGTCCGCTAATCTTTGCGTCAGATCTTGAACTTATCTAAGCTGATCAAAAAAGATTTGTCTGGCTTACCGTGGCTGAT
>JAQVIE010000065.1 GCA_028695895.1 Methanospirillum sp.
GTTCATCAAGATGTGAATCTGTTTCATCAAGTATCAGGAGATCAGGACCTGCAATACAGGCTGTTGCAAATGCAACCAGGATGAGTTCTCCGCCTGAGAGGCAATGCATATCCCTGTCAAGAAGGTGAGTTATGCCAAGGCCATCAGCATATCTCCTTACCTTCTGATCAATTTCCTTGCATGACACCCTGGTAAACCTGAGTGGACTTGCCAGTTCATCGTGTACTCGGGTAAACAGGATGTTCCTGTCAGGATACTCTCCAACCCACCCGATGGTGCATGAAGACGGCTTTTTCCCGTCAATTCTTACCGTGCCGGTTACAGGAGGAAGAATTCCTGACAAAAGCTTTAAAAAAGTGGTCTTACCTGCCCCGTTCGGGCCGGTGATTACTGAAATTCCCGGGTGTATGGTGCAGGACGGAACTGACAGTATACCAGCACTGACCGCACTAATCTCAATCATTGACAGAAAGTTGCATGGTGGTATATGGTTGAATTCGCCTGGCAATCAGAAATGCCGCTGCCGCCTTTATAATATCGCCAGGGATAAATGGGAGCATCCCGGCGATAAAAGCTGCAACCAGGTTCATCGGAACAGAATAAACCAGCCAGGAAAGGCCAGACAGGTAGATGACCAGGATTCCAAAAACCAGTCCTGCAACCTGTATTTTTTCTGACTTCTGCTCATAAAGCAGACCCACGATGATTGTAGCAGGGATAAATCCAAGCAGGTATCCTCCAGTTGGTCCTAAAAGCACACCAAGCCCTGCTGTACCGTTATGAAATACCGGAAGTCCGATTGCACCAAGGATAAGATAAAAAGCCATAGGTATACCTGCATACCGTTTCATTATGGCACCAGTAAGGAGCACGGCCATGGTCTGAAGGGTTATCGGAACAGGAAAAAAAGGAATGGAGATCCAGGAGAAGACGGTGGTCATCGCGATGAAAAGGGTTGTATGGGTGATGATGACAGATCGATGATAATTTCCGGACATTTTATTATATATGAATACAGTCTCCTGCAATGACCTTCTCTATCTTACCATTATCCTTTCTCACGACAAGTGCCCCGTTTGGATCAATATCCACTGCTTCTCCATCAAAATGTGATCTTAAGGTGACGATTCTGACCCTTCTTCCAATAGTCGAGGAGAAATTCTTCCATTCTCTAATAATCGCATCAAATTCACCCTGAGATATCATCTCGTACCGGTTTTCAAACTCTTTCAGAACGGCAGCCAGAAGGACTGCACGGTCAACATCCTGGTTAACCTCCTGGCTGAGTGAGGTCATGGTGCTTCTGATGGTCTGGTTTAATGATTCAAGATTAACATTTGCGTCAATGCCTATTCCGACAAGACAATATTCTATTTTATTTCCTTCTGCTCCAAGTTCAAGGAGTATTCCTGCAACTTTCTTATCTCCGATGATGATGTCATTAGGCCACTTGATAAGAGCACCAATATCATACATCTTGCGCACCACACGTGCAACAGAGACTGATGCTGCCAGGGTTAGCATGAAAAGCCTGTCAATCGGAATTTGAGGCTGGAGAATTATTGTAACCCAGATACCTCCGGCAGGAGATACCCATGCCCTCCCCATCCTGCCTATTCCACCGGTCTGTTCTTCAGCAATGATGACCATACCGTCCATCTCATCAATGCCACCCTGCTCAGCAAGATCTTTGCCATACCAGATGGTAGAAGGAATGCTGTCAAAAAACCGCATTCTCCGGCCAATAAACTTTGTTTTCAGATGTTTGTAGATGATATGCGGCCGAAAGTCCTGGTTCTTATCATGAAGGATATAACCCTCGTCACCTGATGAGGTGATATCATACCCAAGCTGGCGCAGCTCATTGATGTGTTTCCAGATTGCTGACCTGGAAAGAGAGAGTGTTTCTGCCATCTCGCCGGTCTCAACTGACTTATCTGATTTTTCAAGAATTTCAAGGACTTTAAATGCCTGCGTATACATTGATATCACCGTTTTGCACTGATCTGCTCTGTGGGAAGCGGGCAGGGATCCTGGCCACAGACCTGTTTTATAATGGTGGACTGGTGTTCCATCAGTGTTGCCAGGTCAAATATTCCAGTTATGTCCACAATTCCAATCGCGGCAAAGACTGCTCCTGTACTATCCTTCAGTGGAGATACGATAACCGGGATCCCTTTATATTGACCTGTTGACGGAGTAATTTTTCGGATCTCTCCAGTCTTTAATACTTCTTCAAGAACAGGGCCGGAATAGTCATCATCGACAACAATCCCCTTCTCTATCCTAATCCCGTTCTTTTCAAGAGATCTGGCAGTCACAGGCAATTTTCCCACCATCTCATGAACTGCCATGGAGATTGGTATCCAGTCTGATGGTTCAGAGCTGGCAGATATGGTATATCGATTCATCATCTTCCCTTAGTTATTCCCTTGTGTCTGATTACAATAATCCTTCGCCTTCACTGGCGCAGAACTCACGGACAAACCGGCGGGATGGATATTCATGCAGGCTGGCTACCAGTACCCGTCCTTTTCCATATGATATCTCCATCATGACCGGACCTTTTGGTGCCTGAAGAATTACCTGCCTCTCCTCTTCCCCGGAAAATGAATTAAGGATTCCATCAATGGAGACTTCATCTGTTTCATCTTCAACAATCGAGACAAGTGGATTATCTTTATGGTATTCAAGTGGTGTTGTCGCAAATCCATACTGGTAAGAAACCTGGACAGGCAGCCAGTCATATGCATGAGGAATGTCTGCACCTGCTCCAAAAGAAAGGATCGTTCCTCCTTCCTGGATATATCTCTGTATTCTGGGTTTTATTGCCCGTAATGCAGAAAGAACGTTTGTATGCCCGGGAGATGCAAACCCTGCCGGAACTACAAGACCATTCAGCCTGCGCCTGAAAAAAGGTGCTGCCAGGAGATGCGGAGTAATAAGTTCACATGAATGTCCACATTCCTCGATGAGGCGGGTAAAGAGCACCGGCCCTTCCCAGACTACTGCTACCTGCGATGTCATCTATCCCTTGAGCACTCCGAGTGGCTCCAGCCGCGCCACAAGCCTGGATATTCCAAGGTTATGAACCACTGATACCACCTCTGATGATGATTTGTATGCATCAGGGGCTTCTTCTGCTATAGATCCGTCATGAGGTGCTTTAACAATAATTCCCGCCTTTCCAAGGGTTTCCCTGATATTTTTCCCTTTAATCCTTTTTTTTGCCTGGGAACGTGAGAGAACCCGGCCCGCACCATGACAGGTAGATCCAAATGTCCTTTTCATTGCAATGTCTGTTCCTTTCAGAAGGTACGAGGATGAACCCATACTGCCAGGGATTATAACCGGTTGACCGGCATTTGCATAATCTGCAGGAACGTCCGGACAACCCGGACCAAATGCACGTGTAGCACCCTTGCGGTGAACACAGACTTTTGTCATCTTCCCGTCTACAGCATGTTCTTCTATCTTTGCAACATTGTGGGCAACATCATAGACAAGACGGATATCATCATAGTCAATTCCACACATTCTGGTCAGAACATTTCTAATCTGGTGAGTGATTATCTGCCGGTTTGCCCAGGCATAGTTTGCTGCGGCAGCCATCCCGCCAAAGTAGGCTTTTCCTTCAGGTGATGTGAGAGGGGCACAGGCAAGCTGTTTGTCAGGCAGTGAAATATTGTATTTCGAGACTGCATTCTCCAGCACCTGTAGATGGTCTGTACATACCTGGTGCCCAAGTCCCCGCGATCCACAGTGGACCATTATGCAGATCTGCCCCTTTTCAACTCCATAGGTCTTTGCAGCCTCTTCATCATATATTTCCCCGATGACCTGAATCTCAAGGAAGTGGTTTCCAGCGCCAAGCGTCCCGCACTGCGGCACTCCCCTGGTTTTTGCCTTCCGTGAAACATGGGCAGGATCTGCTTCTTTCATACAACCCTGCTCCTCGCAGTGGATAATATCATCCTGGTTTCCATAACCCTCATCCACAGCAAAAGTGGCGCCGCTGGTCATCAGCTTTTCAAGCTGTTTTTCAGACAGGCGAAGAGAAGACCTGGTCCCCACTCCGACAGGAACAGCATCATACAGGTTATCAAGTATTTCTTTCTTTTTTGCAAGATCTGACTGTTTTAACGGGGTTGTGAGAAGTCTGACACCACAATTTATGTCAAACCCCACACCTCCAGGGGATATAACTCCCGAATCATATTCAAAAGCAGCAACGCCACCAATGGGAAAACCGTAACCCCAGTGTATATCTGGCATTGCAAGGGAGCTCTTAACTATTCCTGGCATGGTAGCTACATTTGCAAGCTGCTGTAAAGCTCCCTCTTCAAGGGTTTTTATAAGTTCATCAGACAGGAAAAACCGGGCAGGAACATGCATTCCGGGGATAAATCCTACTGGCAGTTCCCATTCATATTCTCCCTTTCTTATTACGCCATTTAACATACCTGTCCCTCACACATCAAACAATACATCGCAGGTTAATTCATTCTGTTCCTGTTTAATCGAGAGACCATGCCAGGAGATACCTTTAACTTCAGTACCTCCTCCATGGACTAAAGGATCAAATGGTTCACCGCGAAGAACTGCTTTTATCTCTCCTTCATTAATGAAAAGCTCAAATTCACAGAAGACAAGGTTTCTGACCTCAGATTCGAACAAAAGCTCAGAGAGAAATGCATGAAGGAGATGTTCCAGTGACGGGCCTGTGACGGTTACAGTAACTTCCTGTACCGGTTTTGCATGTCCCCTGTACATCGTTTTCATAAGGGCATGACCTGCATCAGCAAAAAGTCCGGCAGGTTCGTCTGCCCTGATATGCATCAATATGTCAGCAGTATGGTCTTTCTCTTCAAAACTCATCAATACTCGTGGTATTCTTCCGGAAATCCTTCGTCTTTCATTCCAATATGGTAGGGGATCAGGCCCATATGGATGTGGTCAATGTATCTTGCCTGGTACATTGAAATATATATGGTATGTTCCCCTGCCCTGAGTGCAAGGTCACTTGGTTTTGGCGGCTTATATGATATGGGGAGAAGTATCGGTCCGCCACAGGAAGTGGAAATTCGAAAATCCGTGTTACGCTTTTTCAAATACTCAATTACCTCGTCATCCACATGGATAGAGTGATAACTATTCTCTTCGTACAGGCAGGCTTTTAGATCGGACATCTAAAACAGATAATACCGGAGGGGAAAAAAGGGTTGTGCCAACCCAGGTTTATCTTCATCTTCCTGCGCTGATTATCCTGACCATCCTTATCTATAGTCACCAGGTAAAGAATAACTAATAATATCAGGCCCGGATTACTTATGTTCCGGATGATCCTGCTCAATGGTTTAATGAGCATGAAATTCCAACTCTTCTGCACATGAGTTTTTTTACTTATGATATCAGTCCTTACTCTCCGGTGAAGCTCTACTTCATTCCATTTGTGATACTGGTGTTTTCACTGGTTTCTGTTGGAATGATGTGGGTGCATACCGGTCTTCCGGTCAGTCCGGGGATAGAATTTCAGGGCGGTATCAGCGTTACGATTGTAACTGATGAGAGTACTGATGAGCTTAAGGAATTTTTTTCAGAATATCCTCTTATCAGTGTTAATGAAGGGATCAAAGGTGGCAAATATCTGAAGTTCGGACCCATGGAGGATGCCCTTGCCATGGAGTTGACCCAGAAAGTTGAAAAGAAATATTCCGGTGCGAAAATTGATCAAATCGGTTCATCATTTGGAGAAACGCTTCAGGAACAGGCAATAATCGCTCTTATCATATCATTTATCGGGATGGCAGTTGTCGTCTTTGCAATATTCCGGACTATTGTTCCGTCAGCTGCGATTGTAATTGCAGCATTTTCTGACATGGTCATGACCGGTGCAGCCATGAATGTCCTGGGAATACAGCTCTCCCTTGGAACGACGGCTGCCCTTTTGATGCTTATAGGCTATTCTGTGGATAGTGATATCCTGCTTACATCCCGTGTCCTTAAACGGAAAGGAAAGTTTGATGAAAAGATCCAGGGTGCATTCAGGACCGGAATCATCATGACCACAACAACACTTGGGGCAATACTTGCCATGTGGATAGTATCCGGCATTGGTGGCATTCAGATTATTCATGAGATTTCAACTGTTCTGCTGATTGGTCTTGTTTTTGATGTCATGAATACCTGGCTTACAAACGCGGGGATCATCAAATGGTACGTTACTGAAGGTAAAGGCAGACTCTCTACTGGTCAGCGGGGTGCCTGAATGGATAAAGACACTTTCATCGAGATGATAAAGGATTATCGTGTAGCATTCTACCTGATCCTTCTGATAGTATCAGTCATCGTCATCTTTCCACATCCAGGCCCGTCCGGGATTGAGACCAACCTCCAGTTCGGTCTTGATCTGGATGGCGGTTCCTGGATACAGCTTGAGTTTCAGTCAGCGGTTGTGACATTCAAATCAGATCGGACCCTGGATAAGTTCATTCCTGAACTGAAGAGCCGTCTTGATGCAGAGGTAAACCAGGTTGATCAGAATACCCTTGAAATACGGTCAGGAATTTCTGAAGAAGAACTTCGTGCAATATTTACTGATCTTGACACTGAACTTGTCTCATTTAACCCGGGAGTAATCAAGGAAACCGCGGATGATGTAAAGCGCATCCTTGAAAACAAGATTAACAGCCTTGGCACCCGGGACGCAAAAGTCTATGTCATCACCGGGCTCAATGGCATCAGCCGGTACATACGTATTGAGATGGCCGGAGTCTCTATGGGAGAGGCCCCGGAGATTGTCGGAAAACAGGGTATGTTTGAGATTCGT
>JAQVIE010000066.1 GCA_028695895.1 Methanospirillum sp.
GTAATATCTGTCTCCTGGAAGGCATCATTTCCAAGTAATGAAGTCGGAACCTGGCCTGTTATCGCAACCACGGGGATTGAGTCCATGTATGCTGTTGCAAGACCGGTGACCAGGTTGTATGTTCCCGGGCCTGAAGTTGCAAGACAGACACCTGTCTTCCCGCTTGCCCGTGCATAACCGTCCGATGCATGAATTGCGGCCTGTTCATGACGAACAAGGATATGACGAATATCTGCATCATAAAGTTCATCATAAATCGGAAGAACAACGCCACCCGGATAACCAAAGATGATGTCAACTCCCTGTTCCTTTAAACCTTCAATCAGTATTTGTGCTCCGCTTTTCATGATGTTCCCTCAGAAGATGGTTCATCCCGGTTATGACTGCCTCCACGCTTGCCTGAATAATGTCAGTTCTGGCCCCGCGTGATGTTATGATCTGTCCGTCTTTCATCAGTTTTACGGTAACTTCTACCATTGCGTCTGTTCCGCCGGTGACTGCATCCACATGGTACTCCTCAAGCCTGATATCGCCGGCAATTGCCACTGACTGTTGCAATATCCGAAGTGCTGCATCCACAGGTCCGTCACCGGTTGCTGCACCGGTCACTTCCTTTCCGTTTACCTGCATCGTAACAGAAGCTGTCGGAATTACATTTGTCCCTGAAACAACGGTATACTGCTTAAGTGAGATAACCGGCTTGCATTCAAGAAGCATGACCGCATCAGCAATTGCCATTACATCTGTATCAGTAACCCTTCTGCCTTCATCTCCAAGAGACTTTATTCTTTTGACCATCTCTTCAAGTTGCCTGGGATTTGGTGAATAACCAAGTTCTGTCAGGGCTGCCTTTACTGATGCTGAACCTGAATGTTTTCCAAGAACGATACGTCTTGTTCTTCCTACAAGTTCCGGTTCAATCGGTTCATACGTCCGTGTATCCCGGAAAAGGCCGTGTGCATGGATACCGCTCTCGTGGGTAAACGCCATCGTCCCGACTATCGGTTTATTGGTGGCAAAAGGAACTCCGGTTAGGCGGGAGACCAAAGTTGACAAAGGATAGATCTTTCTTGTATCAATCCCTGTATTAACCTTGTAAAGATGCTCAAGTGCCATCACCACTTCCTCAAACGGGGTATTACCTGCCCGTTCACCAAGACCATTAATGGTCACATGACAACAGCTGGCTCCTGCTTTTAGTGCAGCAAGTGTATTGGCAAGGGCAAGACCCAGGTCATTATGACAATGGATACTTAACGGTGCAAGACAGAGCGGCGGAATAATCTCTGATGTTACCTCTGGTGTCAAAAGTCCTACAGTATCACAAAAGCACAACCTGTCTGCACCATGTTCGATACCTGTTGCAAATAGGGATTTAAGAAACCCTGGATCTGCACGTGATGCATCTTCACCGGAAAGTTCCACGATAAGACCACGATCCTTTGCATATTCAACAGCTTTCATTGCCATTGAAAAGACCTGTTCCCGTGTTTTTTGCATCTTCCGCTCAATATGCAGGTCAGAAACCGGAACTACCAGGTGAACTGAATCAGCCCCTGCATCTGCGGCACAATCAATATCCTGGGGCAATGCCCTGACATAGGTGCAACATTCAGCAGAAAGACCTGCCTGTGCAATCAGGCGGATAGCTTCCCGCTCACCCTCTGAAGCAACTGCAGAACCAGCCTCGATGACATGGACACCGATGTCTGATAAAGCCGTTGCAATCTCAACCTTGTCCAAAGGAGACAGGGAGATGCCAGGGGTCTGTTCGCCGTCACGAAGCGTTGTATCCAGGAAAAAAACCTTTTTATCGCGCAATAAAACAATCACTCATAGGATGTCACTCCCAAATTTATTTCGTCTTAAGAATGCATATAAATTTTCCATGGTCCGTGGAATCATTTTATATACTGGTGCAAAAAATAAATTCTTTTGGTGCACTTATGCGACGTGGGAAGCATCCTTCCAGTGAAATAGTTGCGCAACCTGGCTTTTGCCTGAACCCGTGGTTCTATCAATGTCCATATCCAGTCAGCCATCTCACGGATATTCTTTGTCTGGATATACACTTCCCCTGGACCGGTAATCTCGGTGACAAGGAACTCCCCGCTCAGTAATGTCTCTTTCCATCCTCCAAATTTTGTTACCTTGTACTGGCAGGTATCACTGAAGGCAACCAGGTGAAAGTTATCTACCACCAGCCGCTCTCCGGCAGCAAGAACATGTTTGTCTATCGCCCCAAAGGTATTGATAAATAGCAGACCTTCTCCTGATATCTTGATCATAAAGAGGCCCTGCCCGAACAGCCCCTTGGTAAAACCCTGCCATTCAACATCCAGGTTTACATCTTTTTCTGATGCCAGGTATGCTGTTTTCTGGATGATATAACCTTTTTCCGGAGCAACATTGAGCAAATCCACATCCCCAAGAGGTGCAGCAGAAAACCCTGCTTTTCCGGTTGCATCAGTTGCTGTAAAATCATTCACAAAAAAAGACTGTCCGCCCATAAGTGCCATACCAATCGAACCAAGAAGTCCTTTTTTTCTCATGCGGGTGTGAACCTCGATGCCAGGCTGCATCCAGTTCATTGATCCGGCTTCTGCGGTAATCGACTCTCCTGGCTCAAGTGTCACTTCAAGCATTGCATATGAGGGCTTATATTTGATCTCGTACTCCATGATTATACTTTAAATTGACCTTGCTGTCTGATAAGATAAGCACTCTGGTCTCTGGTCATTATACTGTGGTGCAAACAATGCGCGATGATGCACCACACGACCGGTAAAGAATTCCAATGGTTCCACTGATGCCCTGATGAAAGGAAAAAAGATATCCCGTCCACCCAAATGATTGTAAAGAGAGTATAACCAGAGGCCATCATGTTAGAGAAATACTATGACAAAGATGCCGACATGTCTGCAATCTCATCAAAGATGATAGCAGTCATCGGATATGGATCGCAGGGAAGAGGTCAGGCATTAAACCTTAAAGACAGCGGGCTTAAAGTCGTTATTGGCCTTCGTCCGGGAAAGAGCTGGGATCTTGCCAGTAGTGAGGGCTTTGAAGTGTTGGAGGTATCCGATGCAGCAAAAAAAGCTGATATTATTCAGGTTCTTATTCCTGACGAACATCAGGGGGCTGTTTACCGCGACCATATCGCACAGGGACTTACCAAAGGAAAAACCCTCATGTTTTCACATGGCTTTAACATCCATTTTGGCCAGATTGTTCCTCCTGTTGATGTGGATGTAATCATGGTAGCACCAAAGGGACCAGGGCATATGGTTCGCAGGACATATACTGAAGGTATGGGTGTTCCTGCGCTGATTGCAATTCACCAGGATATATCCGGCAATGCAAGAAAAACCGCCCTTGCATATGCAAAAGGTATCGGAGCAACCCGTGCTGTGGTATTTGAAACAAGCTTTCGTGAAGAGACCGAGACAGATCTCTTTGGTGAGCAGGCTGTCCTTTGTGGCGGGATGACATCGCTAATCAGGGCCGGATTTGAGACCCTTGTTGAAGCAGGTTATGCTCCTGAAATGGCATATCTTGAAGTCCTTCATGAAACCAAGCTCATCGTTGATCTCATATATGAAGGTGGATTTACCAAAATGCGCAATGCAATCTCCAACACCGCCCAGTTTGGAGACCTGACAAGAGGGCCCAGAGTTATAGGACAGGAGTCATACCTTGCCATGCAGGAGATTCTTGAAGAGATCCAGTCAGGAGTCTTTGCAAAGGAATGGATGCTTGAAAATATGGTAAACCGTCCGGTTTTTACCGCCATGACCCGGGCAGATGAAGAACACCTGATTGAAGAGGTCGGAAAAGAGATCAGGGCAACCATGCCCCAGTTTAAGAACATAAAATAAAGTTCTGTAATCATTCTGGCAATCTTTGATGAACCAGGTTAATCTCTGGAATATTTTTTTTAGAATCAGATGTATTACATGTTTCATTATGACTGATAGATTTCTGACCTTTCCTTTTTTATGCGTTCACATCAATAGCATTCTATTCTGAATTTACAAATTCACTTATAGGAAAAGATCTTCAATGCTCCAGGATTTATCATTCTTCATCCATGATTTTATCATACCTATAATTTTTATAATGAACATTATTTTTGCGATTACTGTCATTTTTATCGAACGAAAAAATCCTACAACAACTATTGCGTGGCTCATGGCGCTTGTGTTTCTCCCTGCATTGGGTTTTATCCTCTACCTTTTCTTTGGTCAGAGTTTTTACCGGGATCGGATGTTTAATGTGAAGAAGGAGGATGATGATAAACTGACAGAAATCCTCGAATCACAAAAAAAGGAATTATTCATCCATGATGTCCCAGGAGGCCGTCCCATTTCTGATGCATATAAACGAATGATGTTGATGCTCATGGAAAGCAATAAGGCACCAGTAACAACAGGCAACAGCGTCAGGGTCTTTGTTGATGGAAATGAAAAATTTAACGCTTTGATTGATGCAATCAGGGAGGCAAAGGATCACATCCACATGGAATATTACATTCTCAAGGATGATGAGATTGGAAATGAAGTCTTTGCAGCACTTAGTGAACGGGCACAGTCAGGAATAACAGTCAGGTTTCTTGGAGACGGGCTTGGATCTGCAGGTCCCCGGAGATCATTTTATCAGCCTTTTCTAAACGCAGGAGGAAAACTGGCATTTTTTTTCCCATCCCTGGTAAATATCTCTCATCCACGTCTGAATTATAGAAATCACCGAAAAATTGCTATTATTGATGGAAAAACAGGGTTCATTGGTGGTTTTAATATCGGAGATGATTATCTTAGCAGGGTTTCTGAATGGGCACCATGGCGTGATACAGCAATTCAGGTTACCGGTCATGCAGTTCTTGCCATGCAGATAAGGTTTTTTCTTGACTGGAATTATGCATCAAAAAAAGACAGGATAGATTATGATATTCGTTATTTTCCTGATGACCAGGCCCCTGAGGATTTCTGGGTTCCTATGCAGATTGTATCCGGCGGACCTGACACTTACTGGAACCCGATTAAGGAATCATACCTGAAGTTGATAACCCTTGCAACGCAATCGGTGTATATTCAGACCCCGTATTTTATACCTGACGAAAGTATCTTGGATGCCCTTCGAATGGCCGCTCTTTCCGGGATAGATGTAAGGATTATGATACCGGCAAAACCTGATCACATATTCGTGTACTGGGCAGGATACTCGTATATCGAGCAGCTTCTTGACGCAGGAGTCAGGGCATATACATATGACACTGGTTTTATTCATGCAAAGACTATTGTAGTCGACGAGATTGCAGCGTCAGTAGGAAGTGCCAACTGGGATGTCAGAAGTTTCAGACTCAATTTTGAAACTAATGCTATCATATATGACCAGGAAACTGCCAGGGAGCTGAAGGAACACTTTTTAAAAGATCTAAATGTCTGTTCTGAACTTACCGCAGAACGGTTTGCAACCCTTCCGATGAAAATAAAGATAAAACAGTCAATTTCACGGTTATTCTCTCCGCTCCTCTGATCTCTTCTCACTTTTTTGTACTTGGGAAAGCCTTGCAAACCGTCTTCGATATGAAGAGACCATGTGTGAAGCCCTGCATTTGTGCACTGAATAATATGTTCCAAGTCTGGTAATTGAATAAGGAACAAAGCTCCAGGCAATAACACCGGCAGTTGCTCCTTTGGCAATATATCCTCCTGGTTTACCTATGACTAAGTTCTCCATTTTCTTTATGCCGTCCAGGAATTCTTCAGCTGATTCTGCTTTTACAGCGGTGACTACATTACCAACATCTGAAAGGATATGGGCATCTGAACCGCCGGTAAAAGGAATGGCCTTTTTTCTGGCATAGGCAATAGCTCTTAAGTTCAGGTTATGCATCATTCCACCACAGATAACTTCAATTCCGTCTATATGGTTTAATACCCCTGGAAGCATCTGCTTCTCCACGCATTTGAGAACACCCCGGTTAATTCCATAGTAACCGAACGGATGGGCTGCTATCCTTATACAATCAAATGATTCGGCAAGTTGCAGGCATTCTATTACAGTCAGATTTTTTGGAAGGCCAGGGGTGTGTTCCTCCCTTTTATTTGAAAAAACCTTGAAAAAATCTTCCATATCCCCAGGGCTATAAAAATAAAATAACAAGTGAGGGCCTTCTTTTGTTTCAAGCTCAGTCCCCGGGATTATAAGGACATCTGAAGAACGGGATAATGCCTCAAGAGAACCACTAATCTTATTGTGATCAGTGATTGCAACACCAATTTTTCTGTTCTTTGCATACCTTAGAAGATCCTGAACCTTTGTTACTCCATCAGAATGGATTGTATGAAGGTGCATGTCAACCGGATGATATCCCTGATTAACCAGCTGGGAGATATCAGGTGAGTTGTATTGGATTGCATCCTTGTATAAGTGGGAATTCATGATAAATTATTTTATTTTCCAGTCATTTTTCCGGAATACACATGGCAAAAAACCTCTCAACATCAGGGAGGATGCCTGATGCACGTTTCCTAATCGATCTGATACTGTCATCCCGCTGGTTCATCCCACAATGTGCAAGGTTATTTCTCAGATCCGAGATCCTGGTCCAGATTAATATCATCTCTTTCCAGTCAGGATGTCTGGCCAGTTCATCGGAGTAGCATGTTTTATCAAATGGTTTTTTTTGCATAGCAAGTGAACCTCCGGTCAGTGTCCGCGAGACCTCATGGCGGATATCCG
>JAQVIE010000067.1 GCA_028695895.1 Methanospirillum sp.
TTATTATACAATTTATCAATTAATATTAAATTAATTTCTAAAATCCAAATAGTGTTTGCGTATATTAAATAAAATAAAATAAAATTCACATATAAATCTATTGTATGAAACTTAAGGCAGACCTATCAAAAGTTCCCAAATTTCCATGTTATAAGTTATTTCCACTCTATAAATCCCGGATAATGCCAAAAACATATATTTTTGCATTCTTTATATCTGACTGATGTCAGGTCAAAACAATAACCTATTAACCCATCAATACAAATTATTTTTAATACGGTTCATATTAGTTGTGCATGAAGAAAATTACTTCATTTCATATTTCAAAAAACAGGGATCCAATGCCATAACATTTCTGATAAAACTTATAACTAAAGGGTAATACAATCTCGTTTATTCTCTATTCCAATAAAAAGATGGAAGAGATTCCGGGTTGAGCACATGAAAAATTGAAAAAAACTGATGGATATCAAAATTAAACATGAAGGAAGTTCTAAATATTTCAGGTCACTCTGTTGATTTGAAACGATATAACAATTCCTGGGAGGAAGTCAGAAAATTTGTGAATACCATGGGATGCTCCGGGGTTGAACTCCTTATAGGAGGTGAACATGATAACACAATTCCCCTGGACCTCATATCATCAATTCACCTTCCTGACTGGCTTGGATGGATGCGCCTCTGGAGGGAGCCTGAATCTGTTCCTGCTGATTGTGAACCATTTAAACTGACATATTATTTTGGAGCTGCAACACCTGAAGATCTTATCCGATCATTTATTGACAATCTGGAAAAAGCTGCAGGACTTGGTGCAGCATATGCCGTTTTTCATGTCACACATATAGAGCTGGATGCGTTTTTTACAAGAAACCACCGCTATACCACCAGGGAAGTTCTCTTCTCTGCAGCTTTATTTTTAAATACCGCCTGCAAGAACTTTCCAAAAGGAAAGCCACCAGTTACAATCGGTTTTGAAAATCTATGGTGGCCAGGACTGACTTTATTATCACAAGATGAGATTGATTTTTTTACTAGTCAGTTAGAATTTGACAACTGGTTCTTTGTCCTTGATACAGGACACATGATGAATGCAATGGACACCCGGACAGAAGAAGACGGAATCCGAAAAGTATTGTCAGTAATGGACACTCTTTCCAGTGCAACACTGGAGAGAATAAAAGCTGTGCATTTTCATTGCAGCATATCAGGGAAATACCAGGAAGAAAATTTTTTTTGTGACCCGCCATCCGGGTTTTCCAGTCTTATGTATGGAGAACAGATCTCCCTCCTTATGCCCATGGTTGCGAAACTGGATCAGCACCGTCCATTTACGAACCCTGAATGTAAGATGATCCTGCAGAAGGTAAATCCCGATTACCTGGTTCATGAATTTATAAACAGAACAAAAGAAGAGTTTGAAGAAAAAATCAGAACTCAGAAAAATTGTCTCAAAAATTGACGGGGATTATTCCTCCCTGATCTTCGGAGCTATCTCTTCTAACAGATCCCAAAGCCTGGGTCCGGCCCTGTCAGCAACATCGCTGTCAACCATGATGGTTCTATTTGAACTAATTGCGGACAGTCCTGATAAACGTGGTTCATTCATGAAATATTCCATAATATCAGCATTATCACTACCCATACCGCATCCGGAGTTCACCATTATAATATCAGGATTTTTATTGACAAACTCCTCAATATTCACAATCACATGGCTGCTTTTATCCGAAAAAGCATTTACACCTCCAGCTATATGAATAAGTTCATCCTGGAATGTCCCTTTTCCACTTGCATAAATCGGATCATGCCA
Organism: Methanospirillum sp.; assembly: GCA_028695895.1. GTDB lineage: Archaea > Halobacteriota > Methanomicrobia > Methanomicrobiales > Methanospirillaceae > Methanospirillum. The sequence continues at coordinate 1,811 of JAQVIE010000067.1, forward strand.
TATTACATGAGCAACAACAGGTTTTTTTACAAAAGCTTCCCCTTCTTTCCGGACTTTATCTTCTCTAATCTTCAGGTCAGATATTATTTCTGATGCCTTTTCATATGTCCCGGTGATATATCCCAATTTTTCAAAAATGGCATAAATTTCATTCAGACTTTCAACATCTGCAAAATACACAGGAATACCAAGACTTTTTATCCGTTCAACTGTATCCTGATTGTTTCCAGATGAAGCAACAACAAGATCAGGGCGTAATGCAACAACCTTCTCAATACTCACAGTTGAAAAACCTCCAATCTTTTCTTTATCAAGGGCACCATCCGGATAATTGCAATACTCAGTTATTCCCACGATCCGATCATCAAGGCCGAGTGCAAAGAGAACTTCGGTATTTGAAGGGGCCAGTGATACTATCCGAAAAGGTTCAGAATGAACAGTCACTGGCAGCTTTTGATCGTCCTGAACAGTCCGCGGCCATGGATCATTGTTTTCGTACTGGATGGCACCATTGAGAGGTGAACATAAAAGAAATATGAAAAATATACAAATTATTGCATTTTTTATCAATCTCAAAGGTTTTTCTGATCTCATATCTTTCACTGCTTTTTTCCCTGTCATAATACAATCACTTATCTTACGCTAATTAAAAATATATTTATCATATCTGACTCATCATATGAATACCATTCGAAATATTCTGATACTTACCGGGCTTGGTTGTGCAGTATTAATAGCAATCCTGGTATCCGTCATCACTGGTCCGGTTGACATATCTCTGGCAGATATTCTGACCGGTGCAATTAATGATAAAACAAAAGAGCTGATCCTTTTTGATATCCGGATGCCACGGGCAATTGCAGCTGCCCTGGTCGGTGCAGGACTGGCCTGTGCCGGAGCAGCAATGCAGACATTGTTCCGTAATGATCTTGCAGACCCCTATACACTTGGAACATCAGCTGGCGGGGCAGTAGGGGTTTCCCTTGCAATAATCTCCGGTGTTGCAATGCTTGTCCCGGTAGCCGCATTTTGTGGTGCAATAGGATCTGCATTTCTTGTATACATTCTGGCAGCACAAAAAAAACGACTTAGTACAGGTAACCTTCTTTTAACCGGGATAGCTGTATCAATGTTCTTCTCATCGGTTGTTTCGGTCTGTCTTGTTTTATCAGGGAAAAATATGCACCAGATCATGTTCTGGCTTATGGGGGGTCTTTGGAATACGTCCTGGGCAGACATTCCCCTCCTTTTGATAACACTTATTCCTGCAGGATTACTTGTATTGTTTTCCCGAGATCTGAATATCATGTCATGTGGAGAAGCAGAAACGCGAACACTTGGGATAGATCCGGAAAAAACAAAACTTCTGCTACTTGGAATCTCGGCAGGTATAACTGGTCTTGTGGTATCAGTATCAGGATCCATAGGGTTTATCGGTCTTGTTTCTCCCCATATAATGCGAATAATAACCGGCCCTGATCACCGGGTCCTGATTCCGGCATCCCTTGGATGCGGGGCATTTCTTCTGGTCTGTGCAGATACAATCTCCAGGACATGGCTGGGCGATCTTCCGGTTGGTATCGTCACCGCATTCTTTGGAGCACCATTCTTCCTCATGCTTATCAGAAGGAGAACCGATTTATGAAAGATACAATCCTGGAAATATCAGATCTTTCTGCCGGTTATGAAGAGAAAGATATTCTTCAGGAGATCTCCTTATTCATCAGGGAAAAAAGTTTTGTCGGGATTATCGGACCGAACGGATCTGGAAAAAGTACATTTATGCAGGTTCTTGCCCGTTCTCTTCCTGTCAGGAATGGAGATATTGTGCTGATGGGTGATTCCCTTCAATCCTGGTCATTCCGCGATTTTGGAAAGATAGTAGGATATGTGCCACAGGAGTCTGATATAAAATTCAGGTATCCGGTATATGATGTAGTCATGATGGGTAGAAATCCACATATTGAGAGATTTCGTTCCCCGTCAGCTGCAGATCATGAGGCAGTCCAAAGAGCTCTTTTGCAGACCGGTACCGTGGAACTTGCCAGGCGGCCAATTACCGATCTGTCAGGTGGCGAAAGGCAACGTGTTATGATTGCCAGGGTGCTTGCACAGGACCCGGTTCTGCTCCTTTTGGATGAACCATTTGCACATATAGATATTCATCACCAGTATGAACTCATCAGGATTATTCGTGAGACATCCAGGGATAAAAGAGCTGTTATTGGAGTTTTTCATGATATTAACCTCGCTGCAGCGTACTGTGACCAGCTTGTGCTGATGAATGATGGAAAAATCCGAGCATTCGGTAAACCAGAAGAAGTTCTGACCACCAGCCTGTTAAAGGAGGTATTCAGAATCAGCCCGGTTATTGATGTAAATCCTACAACCGGAACGCCTTATGTATATGTTGAGGAAAAATGGAAAGAAACTGATGCTCAGAATGTCCATATTCACCTGATTTCAGGCGGGGGGACAGGAACGTACCTTATCTCACTTCTGAGCAGATCCGGATATTCACTCAGTTGCGGGGTTTTGGCTGAAAATGATTCAGACTGCCTGATGGCAAGAAAGTATGATATCCCGACGCTTACAGAACCACCCTTCTCCCGTCTTTCCCAGGAAACGGAAGAAAAACTGACCGAACTGGTTAAGAAAGCCGATGTTGTCATCGTAACATCAATGCCGGTTGGGTGGGGGAATTATCCGAATATCAGGGTTCTTGAGCAGATTGATCCGCACAAGATACTATGTATTCTTCCTTCATCAGGACCATCTCTTCCGGATTTTACGAGTGGGGTTGCAACCGACACCATAAAAAGACTTTTGTCAAACGGTGCACAGAAGAAATCAAGCCCGGGTGAACTTATGGAAATACTGCAAACAACGCAAATCGTGAATGATTACAAGTAATTCTCTTCACTTACTTTCTTTCTAAATCTCTCGGGCATTGGTGGAGATCCTTTTCGTCGGTCAGATAATCTCCGGGCAGTTTCAATCATATGGAGATATTGCGATTTTGTAAGGGGATATGATTTTCGATTTTTTTCCCGGAATTCATTATCAGGCGGGATCATAAAGTAACCTTAAATGATGAATAGAACCTAAATAATAGTATCTGCATGATTTCTCATGAAAACGACACCAGATATTACACTTCAACAAGCTGCAATATTACTCGGATTTACTGATAAAGCCAGTCTTATGGAGATCAGGAAACGATATCATGAATTAGTCAGGGAATGGCACCCGGATGTATCAGTCCATGAACCAGATGAATCCCATGAGATGATGATCCAATATAAAGATGCGTATGAAATTCTTGTCGATTACTGTTTAAATTACCAGGTCACATTTACCGATGAAGACGATAAAAAACGGCATATCTCCCGATCAATGGAATACTGGCAGGAACATTTTGGTGATGATCCGATTTGGGGATAATCCGTTGAAGCAGTGATCATATTTTCAGACTTTGTCACCTTTTTGAAATGTCAGGATACAAAACCCGATTCTGCAATCGACTGATCTGAGGGAAAAACCAGTCCTGGTGATCATCTGAATCACCTCATCATGCCCATAAAACCTGGCATGTGAAAGAAACCTGCCTTTATCAGGACGGGACAGGTATCGCTCTGCAATAATTCCACCTTTTTCAATAAATGCAACTACAAGTATTCCATCATGCATGAGTATCCGGTGAACCTCATGCAAGGTCTTCTCCGGTTTTTTTAGAAAACAGAGAACGGTAATCATGGCAACCATCCGGATAACTGAGGACTTTACCGGAACTGCCTCACCTATGGTACGGATAACCTCAATTCCTCTTCCTTTTGCCATCAGGCCAAGAGACCGGGATGGTTCAACACCATAACCGATACCAAGCGGCTTTGCAAACCGTCCACTGCCAACCCCGATCTCAAGAGCAGGAGAGGGAATAACTCCTATGGCCTCCCTGATCCGTTTTAACTCTTCCAGGTAAACATCCTGGTTATCAGAAAACCATTGATCATACTTGTCAGCATACTCTTCAAAAACCCTGACAGACAGGAGATCAGGACTTATTTCCATGTAACCTGGCCCTCACGCGTTCCATTAAAGCTTCATTCCGACGATTTAACGTGTTAAAGTCAGGTTTTCCATCCCGGTAACAATAAAGCATGGAGTAGAGAAAATCAGAGGTGAATTCCATCACTTCTTTTTTAAATCGTACTTCAAAGCTAGATTCGTTGAGAAAACCCTTGATAGAAAAACAATCGGTCTTTTCAAATTTATAAAATCCCTCTCCAAGACCGGAAAGCATCTCCAGGGAACCATAGTGCTTTAAAAAGTCGAGAAATTCGGGAGTGACTTCTGTATCAAGGATAAATTCTTTCATAAACGAACCGTCGGCACAATATTTATGGCGGTTAGATCTGAGAATACGCATGGTGGGCAATCTCCTTTATGGCATCAGCAGCTATCCTGCATTCCTCATCAGTAGTAAACCACGAGGGGCTGATTCGAACACATCCTGCCCCGTCATCTATCTCTTTATGCAGTAACGGGGCACAGTGAAGACCTGTCCTGACGACAATATTGTCTTTTCTGTCAAGAATGAACCCTATATCGTCATTATCCAGTCCAGGAATGTTAAATGCAATAATGGGTAGTTCAGGAACAGGGTTATAGATGGTTATCCCTGGCTCAGATGAGAGTTTCTTCATGAAGATCTCAATCTGACGATCGGATTTCCTTAAAAGAGCATCCATCCCGATAGACTGAATATAGTTGATTCCTGCAATAAGAGATGCAATACCCGGGTAATTATGAGTTCCGATCTCATACCGCTCAGGCAGATCGCTTGGTTGATCAAAGGATCCGGAGTCAGTGCCGGTCCCCCCCATCCGGACCGGAAGAACAGGATTGGGATTCCGGATACAGAAACC
>JAQVIE010000068.1 GCA_028695895.1 Methanospirillum sp.
AGAGGTATTACAAGCTGCCAGACTTCTTGAAAAAGAGCTTAAAAATGCCGGTTACCGGGTAAAGACTGATAACCGGGATCTCAGACCCGGAGCCAAATATTATTACTGGGAGATGAAAGGGGTTCCTCTAAGACTTGAAATCGGACCACGTGACCTGGATAATAATGTAGTAATGGGTGTTCTCCGGTCAGGCGGAAAAGAATCACTTCCACGTGGAGAGATCATCTCTGAAGTTGACAGAAAAATGACAGAATATATCTCTGCCCTGCAGGAACATGCGAAAGCTCATATCAAAGATCATCTGTTCATTGTAAAAGAGCATTCTGCCTTGAAAGAGATAGTATCAAAAGGTGTCGTTGCTGTTCACTGGTGTGGAAACAGGGAATGTGCCGACAGGCTTGAGGAGATATCTGACGCGGATATTCTGGGAACAGAGGTAAGGACAGATTTAATCGACAAATCAAAAGGAAATTGTATTATCTGTGGAAAACCTGAAGCTGTGATTACCCTTGTAGGTTTATCCTACTAAAACTCTATTGTAATAACATTCTGTTTGTAATATGAATCAACAATACGTTGCCGCCCTGTCAATTGCTGGTTCTGATCCTTCCGGCGGTGCAGGCATCCAGATGGATCTGAAAACATTTGCAAAGACAGGGGTATGGGGAATGGCCGTCATCACTGCATTGACCGCTCAGAATGCAGCCAGAGTGACAAACTCCTGGCCTGTGGAGCCTGATGCAGTCAGGGAACAGATAATAACAGTTCTTGAAGATATGATACCAGGCGCCATTAAAACCGGAATGCTTGCAGATTCAGAAATAATTCAGGCAGTTGCAGATACAATTCCAAAGAATATTCCCCTTGTTATTGATCCGGTAATGATATCCACATCAGGGTACCGTCTCTTAGATGATGACGCTACAGACTCTCTTATTAAGCAATTATTATCCAGAGCCTTTCTGGTCACCCCAAACATTCCTGAGGCCGAGATACTTTCCGGAATTAAAAACATTTCATCTGAAGAGGATATGAAAAAAGCCGGGAAAATTATTCTCAGCCTTGGTGCAGAATATGTAATGATGAAAGGAGGACACCTGGGTGGAGAGAATTCAGAGGATTTTCTTATCTCGAAAAATGAAGTTATCAATTTTTCATCAATAAGATACCCTTATTCAATTCATGGTTCAGGTTGTGCATTTTCTGCAGCAATTACAGGATACCTCGCATCTGGTGAAGATATTATTACATCATGCAGAAAAGCAAAAAACCTTATCAGTCAGGGAATAGAGAGGGCATTTTGTGGAAAAGGAAAGATGAAAATGGTAAATCTTTAACACGAGACTTTACCCTGAATTTATTTTGATTACCTGTTTACAAGATCCTTTATGCTGACCAGGGATGTCAGTCTGATATCAAGTTTGATGAGGGTTTTTTCAGCGCCTTCATTCCTGTCCACTACTGTTATCACATCTTCCACGATAGCTCCAGCAGAGCGGAGTTGTTCAATACCAAATACTGCCGAACCACCTGACGTTGTGACATCTTCAACAAGGAGAATTCGCTTTCCGGTAACTTCCCCGATGATAAGGTTGGCAATTCCATGAGTTTTTTGTTCTTTCCTGATTATCACATAAGGTTTATCTGAAGCAAGGGACACTGCCACTGCCAGTGGAATGCCTCCTACTGCGACTCCTGCAACTGCGTCAAAGACACAATTCTTCAAAAGAATCTCTGATGCAATCTTTTTTAAAATAATGGATTCTGTAATAGCTTTTTTAATATCGATATAAACCCTGCTTTTTTTTCCAGACGCAAGAGTGAAATCTCCAAACCTGATAGCACCGGCGGAGATGAGCATCTCATGCAATGATGTAGTTACCATGGTACCTTCTTTAATCCAAATTTATACCCGATAATGTTCACGGTCCGGTGTAACAGTGGGGTCAGCACAAGGGTGACGATTAGGAGCGGTAGAGAAAAGGTTGTGAACACCCATTCAGGGTCACCTAACAGTGTAAGAAGAAAAGCTCCTGCTACGAAATCATACTGGTCAACTAAAAACCACTTTCCGCCGCGGTCTATACCTCTGCGCCTTTTAAAAAAACTTTTTACCATATCCCCAAGGAGTGATCCAAAAGACAGGAGTATGACTGCTTTCATGGTATGAGGAGGAAAACAGGGAATAAAGCCTGACAACTCCGCATAAACCTGTATTAATCCAATAAGAATACCGGCAGATACTCCTCCGATAAATCCGCGAATGGTTTTTCCGTCTCCCAGAACACGTCTTCCATCGGTCCAGTTTTTTCCAAGATCAAAGGGTATGCCCCCACCGGTTAAGGCTGCAAAATTATTTGGCAGGTATGCCGGGAGCATCACCCATATTGCAGAACCAATGAGTACAAGTCCATTGCCGAGCATTGTTGCAGAATCCGGCATACCTATAAGGTTAGGTTTTTGTATACATATGAGCAGAAGATGAAACCCTGTATAGGAATACCCTCTGGTGGTGATATTATACTCCTCAAAAAAACAAAAAGTCTCTGTCCTGTCTGTAAAAAGGTGTTAGATGCAGAGATTATAGAGAAAGATGGAAAGGTGTATATAAGCAGGACTTGTCCTGATCATGGTTACTTTTCGTACCTGTACTGGGAAGATGCAGAAGCATGGCGCAGATATGAAGCCTTCGGGGTTAAAGGTTCAGGTCTTGACAATCCACAGGTTATAAAAGAAGAAAGCAACTGCCCGTTTGATTGCGGAATTTGTAATTATCATAAATCAACAACTCTTCTTGCAAATGTGGATCTGACAAACAGATGTAACCTGAATTGTTCATTCTGTTTTGCCAATGCCAGGGCATGCGGGTACATTTATGAACCTACCTTTGAACAGATTAAAGAGATGCTGATTCTCCTGCGTTCTGAAAAACCAACTCCTGCCCCGGCTGTCCAGTTTGCAGGTGGTGAGCCAACACTCAGAGACGACCTTTTTGAAATTATCAGGCTTGCTAAAAGTCTTGGATTTGTGCAGGTTCAACTTGCAACAAACGGAATTATTATTGCCCAGGATCCTGATTACGCACTTCGGCTGAAAGAAGCTGGGCTTTCCACGGTTTACCTTCATTTTGATGGTATCTCAAAAGAAACGAATTTTAAACTTGTACATGATCTAAAAGCAATTGAAAACCTTAAAAAAGCAAAACAGGGTATAGTTCTCGTTCCAACAATCATCAAGGGAGAGAATGATCATGAGATAGGTGATATCATTCGGTTTGCAGCAGAAAACATCGATATTATCCGTGGTGTGAACTTTCAGCCAGTTTCATTTACAGGAGCTGCTTCTCTTGAAGATATTGAACGTCAACGCATAACAATACCTGAGTTATTAGATAATATCGAAGAGCAAACTAAGGGGTCAGTTGAAAAGGAAGACTTTTACCCTGTTCCTTGCGTTGTGCCGATAAGTGATTTTATTGAGGAATATACTGGTAAACCACAACTTCGGTTTACTGCACATCAGCATTGTGGTGCTGCAACCTATGTCTTTGTAAAGGACAAAAAAATTGTACCAATAAACCGGATGATTGATGTTGATGGTTTTTTTGATTCCATTGAAAAGCTCACGACCCAGCTGGCATCATCTGGTCCAATTCATCGAAAAATGGCAGCAATCTCCGGGATAAAAGATCTCTATTCGTCAGTAAAAAAGAACGAGGAAGGAGGACGGGAGCTCTGGACAAGTCTTGGCAGGGCTCTTATCACACATAATTTTGATTCCCTTCGTGAATTTCACTGGAATGCACTTTTTATCGGTATGATGCATTTCATGGATAATTATAACTATGATGTTGAGAGAGTTTGTCAGTGCTGTATCCATTATGCAACTCCTGATGGAACGCTGATTCCTTTCTGTACATACAACAGCGGCCCGGTGTTCCGTGAACAGATATGGAAAAAATACAGTGCACCTTTTGAATAACCTTTTTGGTGATTTATGATTACCATTATCCCAAAACCTACAGATATTCCATCAGATAATTCTACCAGAATGGTCATGGATGAACTTGACCAGATAGGATACCCATACAGGGTCATGTTTTTAGAGGCCATAGATCCATTTTCTGATGAACTAACCGGAGCTACCATCTGGGTATGTGGTATCAGGCAGAATGGTCACAACTTTGAGTCAATCCAGGCCCTTTCTCTTAAAAACAGAATTATAAATTCACCAGAGGGGATTGTCACATGTGCAAGTAAAGTTATGACATCTGCTCTTCTTTTTCACCATGGAATTCCGACTCCTGCCACGTTTTTTACTGAGTCAAAAATAATGGCAGCCGGATTTATTAAAAAACACACAAAAGTTGTATCAAAGCCGGTTTATGGATTTGACGGAGTTGGAATACATCTTGTCGAAAATGAAGATGAACTTGGGGATCCGCCATATTACCTGCAGGAGTATGTTCCAAATGATCGGGACTATCGTGTTTTTGTTATAGGTGACAGAGCTGTTGGAGCGATAATGCGGGTCTCTGATCACCTGACACATAACATTCACCAGGGAGGATATGGGAGTGCAATAGACATCCCAGGACAAATGGCTGATATTGCAGTAAGGGCTGCACAGGTAGTTGGAGTGGATTACGGTGGTGTAGATCTACTGGTAAGAAATGGTTCATATGTTGTTCTGGAAGTAAACGGCACACCTAACTGGCATTGTATGCAGTCACCGATACCGCGACTGTTAGCTGAGTACCTGGTACATCAGGATCAAAATAAGTAAGAAGGGTGAAGTGTCATCCTTCCATTTCTATCTCTTTTAATGTCCTCTCGGCAAGCTCATGCATCCGGTCGGCCATTCGTGCAGCGGATGGATTGTCAATTTCCTTCATTGCCTTGGCAATGGCATTTCCCAGGACAAATATAGCATATTTATGCTCAACTTTGCTCCTATGGGTCTGTGAAGGTGTAATTTCAAGAGCATCATACTCATTAAAATCAGCCTCAGAGTTTTGTTTCTGAAGATACTCACGGACATTCATGAGCATGGTATGCAGAGAGATCAATTCTTCTTTATGCACACACAGGATCTCCACTATAAGATGAGCAGGAAAATATAAAATGGATAGCCTGAAAACAGCTACCTGAATGGTATGAGTCGGATTGTTGCCGGGAGTCGGACAATGCCGGTAAATGAAGGTGCTGCAAGGTATCTGATGCCATGCATTGATAGCTGATCAAGAAGCTGCTGATTTATCTCCTGGTCAATAACTATCCCCTCAAGGTCCTGTTTCATTGACTCAAGTTTTTCTTCAACTTCTCCGGCAGCAATTTCTTCTTTTATCTCACCGCCATGACTTATGAGTCTGGCTTTCCCCCGGTTTTTTACTTCTCTGATATGAGTGAATACAGTTCTCGGTCTAATATTTTCTTCAGGTTCTGTATTAAATCCATCTTCTGATGGTTCAGATTGTTCACTTACAACTCCTGCTTCTCCAAAGTGTTCAGATCCTGTTTCTGAAGCTGAAGATTTTATAATAGTTATATCATCTTTTTTAATTTCTGATTGTACAAAATCTTCGGGCTTTTGTGATTCCTGGTAATCAGAGATCTTGTCTTCCAGAACGTTTTCAACAGGAACCTTATTTCGAAGGGCTTTGATTATTTCTTTTCTGCTTAGGTCTTCTACGGATTCACCCCGTGGAGGAAAAGCAACATAATCAACATCAGTAACTTCAAGGAGCTCACGCAGGATAAGGTCTCCTCCTCTGTCTCCATCAAAAAATGCTGTAGTGGTTTTTTTCCTACACAGGTTGATAATTGTTTTGGGAATACTCGTTCCTTCGACAGCCACAGAATTTTTTATTCCGGCACGGAGCAGGTTGATAACATCCGCTCGTCCTTCTACGATAATTATTGCATCAGATGCGAGAACATTAGGTCCCGCAGGTACATTATCCGTTCCTATAGTTGCAATTTTCTCGATCCGTTGACTTTCACGAACTGCATCGATGAGTGATTCAGGATCTATCCCGGGTCCTTCAAACTCTAACAGAAGAGCTTTAGCTCTTTCGATAATCTGAGTCCGTTTAGTAATCCTGACATCTTCAATCGACTGAACCTGAAGTTCTGAAACGCATGGACCAACACGGTTGATGGTCTCCATTGATGCGGCAAGAATGGCAGTTTCTGCTTTATCAACAGAGGTTGGAATGGTTATACTACCAAATGATTTTCCCAGCTTACTTTGGATCCTGACATCAATCCTTCCGAGTTTTCCCTGTCTTTGCAGCTCACGAAGCTCAAGCTCAGACCCAAGAAGTCCCTCAATCTGGCCAAATATTGCCCCGACTACATCTGATCGATCAACCACCCCTTCCGCCTGTATAGCCAGATGAATTCGATATTTTGTCGTGTCTTGTTCATACACTCAAAGTCCCCCGGTTAGTAATAATGTAAATCATATCTATCGGTGATTCATCTACCAGAAAGTATATAAGAATTAGGGTTTGTCCATCTTTTTTTGAAGGTTTACGAGTCATTGATAAGTTCAATTATCTGGTGACGCGTGATGCCGCAGATTTTGACTTTCTTTACTGAGGAGGTCTGTCCGGATATTATTGTTACCGAATTGGAAGGAATAGAAAAATATTTTGATATAAGCTTAATAATTGCTTTATTTGCTTTTCCTTCGACAGGA
>JAQVIE010000069.1 GCA_028695895.1 Methanospirillum sp.
TAAGAGTCGGTACTCGTGATTTCCTTTCTTCCCAGGGTCTTTTATTAAAACCAGGAGAGGAATTAATTGTAACAAACCGCGAAAAAGAAGGAAAAACAGCAGTTCTTGTCTCCAGAGACAACCTTATCCTGGGTCTCATTTCAATTGCTGATGAAATAAAACCAGAAGCGGAAAAATGTGTCAGATTGCTAAATGAAATGGGTATTCGTTCAGGTATGGTTACAGGCGATAACCATGTTACTGCACGTGCTGTTGCTCTGATGGTTGGAATTACAGATGTATTTGCACGTATACTTCCTGAAGGAAAGGAACAGGAAGTAGTAAAAATTCAAAACGAGGGAAAAGTTGTCGCATTTATTGGAGATGGAATAAATGATGCACCAGCTCTTGCAAGAGCCGATACTGGTATTGCAATAGGTTCAGGTACAGATGTTGCCATAGAAAGTGCTGATATTGTTCTTGTCAGGGATTCTCTTGTTCATGTCCCGGCTTCTCTTCAGCTGGCAAGAAAAGTAATGGGAAGAATCAGATTAAACCTGTTCTGGGCATTTGCTTACAATATCATTTTAATTCCACTGGCAGCAGGAATTTTATATCCCACTATACTTTTCAGACCTGAATATGGGGCATTTGCAATGGCACTGTCATCAGTAACAGTAATCAGCCTCTCACTTTTGTTAAAACGATATAATCCCCCGGCATTAGATTATTACCTAAAACCTGAAATGAGTGAATCTGAAGATGAGATCGATCCAATCTGTGGAATGACAGTAAATCCTAAAACAGCGAAATTCAGCTCTGATTACATGGGGAAAACATATTATTTTTGTAACAGAGGATGTAAAGAGATTTTTGATAAAAATCCTGAACAATATAAAAAATAATTTTTATTCGTAAACAGTTATCTTCAGAACCCTGGATGATGTGGAACTGTACCCCTCGTCGCCAGAAAATAAAGCTTCAATTTGAACGGATCCACTTTCAACTACTGGAAGGCTGAAAAAGTATTCACCATTGATATCCGTAGTAACAGAACCTGCATTTCTCCATTCAAGCATACCTCCAAAGGCACATCCTCCCAGACATCCGACCGGGCTTGAAGCAAGACGATAATCAACCTCCTTGAATGCTATTCCTTTTCCTTCACTGTCAGTAAGCCTGCCTTTAAATGATACATGGTCTCCAATCTTCGGAAAGGTTGGCCATCCGCTCATTGTAAGAGCTGTCTTTTTTGGTTCATCTCCTGGTACTACTGGAATATACACTTTTTCACTATATATCCCATTATATAAGGCTTCAAAGTTCCATTCCCCTCCAACATCTGCTATCTGGTTATATCTGAAGGTTCCATTTGATGCTGGTTTTGCCAGCATAAATGTGTCTGTGTGCGATCCTTTTGGCGCTGAAATAAGGATGATAACGTCAGAAGGTTGTGTACCGAATAATGTTTGATCAATCTGTCCGGTGAGTGAGATTTTGTCTCCAATAATTACCTCATCCAGAAGTGTTCTCAACATGACAAGGTCAGATGGAAGTGAATTATCCCGGTTTTCATCATGGTAAGCAATAGCACCGGGTACAAGTAAAAACCCACCACATACCAGGACAATCAGAAAATAATATATATTCATTTCAGATCCCTGTTGTATCACTTTTATGTATAATATTTGTGTGTGGCCTTATCAGGTTTGAGGAGGAATCAGAATAACATGTGATTGCTATAATAACTTTTGAAAAAATTTTGAAGACATGATTCAGGTATCCGATTGAGACTTTTGATAAATAACAATCTGTATTGTACCTGATATGAAGTAGTATCCGTTGACTGATTCTCATGTAAAAGAAATAAATTAAAAGAATAATTCCTTCCTGTATTGTTCTACTCTCTTATAAAAACCGGATACATCTCCTGACCTGACCGGCCTTCCTTCAAACCAGGGATCAACAAATCCAGGACTTAGAAGATGGGAGAGAAGTTGCATCTCACGAAGGCTGTACTGACCAGGAGAGGTTTCACTATGAATATAACAATATGTATACAATGAACCAAACAGGCACAGCAATGGTCTTGCATACCGGTAAACAGTTCCAGTAACACTCATTATCACCGGATATGGACAAGAAACCGTGGTTTTTAAAAGCCTGAGCAAATCTTCTTTTGACTTAGGCTGAACAGCTATCTTTATAATATCTCCATAGGTATGAAGTTCTTCGATAAGATTCTGTAAATCACCGTCATCGGGCATCAGGTTTTGGTGGCAGGAAGCAATAATTGTTTTATCATGTTGCTTCACAAGTGGCGCAAGTTCTTTATACCTGGTTTCGAGATCTACCATATCCCCGTAATCAAGACAGTGTTCAATTTTACTCCAAAGACCGTTTGCGCTTCCTGCATAGGCACCTCCCTCATCACTGCTCCTTATGGTCAGAATTATAGGTCCCTTAAAGGTATTACGTAGTGATTGTAATGCATCATCAACCGGCTCAGTAATTAAATCAAGCCTGATCTCGACTGCATCTGCCTTAGATACCTGGGGAGATATTATCTCTCTGGTACTGGATAAAGATGCAATTATCTTTATTAACCGGTTTGGATCTTCCTTAAGTGACCCAAAGGCCATCTAACCTCTCCCTATTATTGAAATATCTGATAATCTGACAGATGGCAATATCATCGAACCAAGTGTCCGTGTTTCACTACCACATCCCTGAATTTTATAAAGGACATCAAATATATTGCCTGATATCATTCCTGTTCTGATTGGATCCTGCAGCTCTCCATCATATGTAAAAAAAGGCGAAGAGAGTTCTACAGAGAAATCACCAGACATTGGATTTGCAGTATGGGCGCCGATAAGGTCATGCACAAATATTGCTTTATCATTATAAATGTCAGATTCAGGGCCATTTAGAATAAGATTGTGGTTTCCAATGGCAGGAGCACCTGATTGACCGGTCCGGACAGCACTGGCAGTAGGTGTCTTTTCATATTGGTATGCAGTTCTTAGATCATAAGCAAATGAGCGAAGAACTCCATTCTCAATGAATGAAGTTTTTTTTATTGGCATTCCTTCTCCATCCCATGTACAGTTAGCAATGCCTCGCATGTCCATTGGATCATCAACCAGGGAGATTTTTTCACCTGCAACTTTCTCCCCGATTTTTCTGGCAAAGACCGAACGCCCGGTATGAACATTCCTGCCAGATAATGCAGGAATGACAGCAGCATCAAGTAATTGTGAAATTGCCATTGGTGAAAGAATTACATCATAGGTACCAGTCTCAATCTCTTTTCCCCCCTGTCCTTTTGCAGCAAAAAAAGATGCTTCTTCTCCTGTTTTTGAAGGGTTTAATTTATCAAGGTTCCAGGAAACATCAGATTCATACCCCGTCGACTGGCCTGAAATCATTTCAAGACTGACATGAACCTGTGTTCCTGTTACTGAATAAATCAATCCATTGCTATTTGCAATTGTGTGACCAGAGACTGCAGCAGAGGCAGAACCTGATGTGATATCTGCCTTATATGTTTCTGAACCGGATTTCAGCTGCTCAATAAGATCAATTACAAGGGCAGGATCTGTTTTTATCCGTTTATCATAGGCAAGTGGTGTCTGATCAATATCCGATGGTTCAGGAAGTCCTTTCCAGGGAAGTGGGTCAGAATATTTTACACTTGCACATGCTGCATCCAGACATTTCTTCCAGGTTTGTGGATTGTCAGTGCAGGATACTCCGATTTTTCCTTCTTTAATTACCCGGATAATGATGCCTGAACCCTTGGATTTACTCCCGATTGCAATTTTATCCTGTTTCAGGTCAGCTGAAATTGATTCAGAATGAGCAAAAAATACTTCGGTTTCATCAACAAGATTCTTTGAAGCCTTTAGAATATCTTCAATCAATCTCACACCCCCCTACTACTGCTTTATCCATTAACAAATGAGGTGAACCGTCAGTTACTGGCACAGTCTGTCCTCCTTTGCCACAGTATCCTGGATGAAAAGAAAGGTCATTACCAATAAGAGAGATGGTATGCAGGGTCTGTAATATTTCGCCTGATAATGAGACGTCCCGTACCATAGTGGTGCATTCTCCGTTTTCGATCAAGTACCCGTATTCTGCATTAAACTGAAACATGCCCCGCCCCGGGTCCACCTGTCCACCCCTTGATCCTTTGAGTAAAATACCTGATTTGCATTCTGATATAATTTCATCATATGATGAATCACCATTTTCAATGAAAGTGTTGCTCATCCTCACAATCGGTTCAACACCCGGCATTCCCCTGCAATGGCCGGCATCTCCATCTCCAATGGATGCAAGTGTCTCTTTGGAGTGGAGATATGCCTTAAGTACACCTTTTTGAATAATTCTGGTCTGCTTTGTTTCAGTTCCCTCATCGTCAACCGGACAGAAACCAAATTCCGGTATTGAAGGATCGTCAATGATGGTAAGAAGTGGCGTTCCTATCTGTTCATTGATCTTTCCTTTCAGAATGGAACTTCCTTCTTTTACAAGGTCTCCTTCTGAGGCATGTCCGACAGCTTCATGGGCAAATACACCTGCAAGCTCAGGATCGAGTACAGCTTTTAAAACTCCACCTTTCGCAGGTTTGGCATCAAGGAGTTTTATAGCCCTGTCTGTTGCCTCCCTTGCAAGATCCTGCCGGTGCCTGATATTCAAACCTGAAATAGTGTGATCACGTTCATATCCCATCTGAACAACCCCTGCACGTGATGCTACCGAAAGCACAGAAAATCCGCATCTGCACAGGTTATAGGTATATGAATGACCAAGGCAGTCTGAAAAGGTAACTTTTTCATCTTTTTCAATGTAATTAATCCTTCGGCTTACAATGTCCGGACCTTCAGTGGATTTGTACATATCAAGGAGGATAGATACCTTCTCGTCAAGATTGACATCAGCAGGGTTTTCTTTCATTGCAGGAACTGTATGAAGCATGGATGGTGTCTTCTGGATTGGTATGTGAATATTGGTAACCTGTGATGCAGAATACGCTTCTTTTATAAAAGAATCCGGAAGATCTTCAAACTCTGCTTCTTCTCCGGAAACTGATAAAATTCCCCATCCTTTGTCACCAAGAACCCTGATGACGGCCTTGTCAAAAAAAGAAGTTCCGGCCTGTTCCACTCTTCCATTGTCTATATCAATCTGGGTAACCTCTCCGGTAACCCTGCGGGCATCGTAGTACCTGTATGAAACCGGCATCAGATAACCGTCCGTGGGGCAGGTACATCAGTACCAAGTATTGATCGAGTAGACCATGCAATTGATTTAAGTTTGTCAAGAAACAGTTCACGATTGTCAGGAACAAGGGCAATACTGAGGACTTCATCTATCTTCTCCACTGGAATAATCTCAATAGATGAGATAAATTCTTCCTCAATAAGGACATCGCCCAGATTTGCCTTGGGTATGAGAACTTTCCTGATACCTGCCCTTGCTGCAGCCTCAATCTTGTAGGTAACTCCTCCAACTGGAAGAACGTCTCCCCTGACAGAAAGTGATCCGGTCATTGCAATGTCCTGTCTGACCGGTATTGATTCAAGGGCACTTATTGCAGCAGTTGCAACGGTAATTGATGCTGAGTCTCCCTCGACTCCCTGGTATGTTCCGATAAACTGGATATGGATATCAATATTTTTGATATCTTTTCCAGTAAATCGTTTTAAAATGGCACCTACATTCTTAATTGATTCCTGTGCAATCTCTTTTAGAAGACCTGTTGCGATGATATTTCCGCCATCGCCCTGTGCCGGGGTAATTGCCGCCATGATAGGAAGGACTGATCCTGCATCAGTACCCATAACGGCAAGCCCGTTTACACGGCCTATCTCAGTCCCCTCAACTACTGCCAGTTCATATTCGCGTGTTCGCCTAATCATCTGCCCTGATATCTGGTCTTCAATGGAACGGGCAGTCTTTTTTGCATCAAGAACATGACGCCTGGTTGTAAGTTCTGCCCCCTCCTGGCGTGCAAGATCTCCTGCAACCCTGATAAGGCCTCCCATATCTCTGAGTTTAAGCGTCAGGTATCCTTTCCTGTTGGACCGCCGTTTGGCTTCATGGATGACTTCATCGATAGCTGTACAATCAAAGTGGGGGATCACTCCGTCGTTTTTTATCTCTTGTGCAATGAATCTGATGAATTTTTCACGATTTTCTGATGTATCAGGCATCGTGTCTTCCATGTAAATTTCATACCCGTTTCCCCTGATACGGGATCTTAAGGCTGGATGCATTCCTTCAATGGCATCAAGATTTCCGGCAGCAACCATTACAAAATCACAAGGGACGGGTTCGGTTTTGACCATGGCTCCTGATGAACGGTCACTTTGTCCGGTGATTGAAAACTGGCATTCCTGCATTGCAGTCAGGAGGCTTTGCTGGGAAGGAAGACCAAGAGTGTTAATTTCATCAACAAACAGGACCCCCTTATGTGCCCGATGAATTGCACCTGCCTCAACCCGGTCATGAGCAGGAGTTTCAAGTCCTCCAGACTGGAATGGATCATGGCGGACATCACCAAGAAGTGCGCCGGCATGTGTTCCTGTTGCATCAACAAAAGGAGCGGTTGTTGTTTTATCATTTGAATCCAGGAGTTTTGGGACCATCTGTACTT
>JAQVIE010000070.1 GCA_028695895.1 Methanospirillum sp.
CAATATCATGAACTTTATCGGCAGATACAGCAGGAGATACAGGTAAAAAAGAACACATTAACAGAAATAAAAAAACCATCGTAATAAATCTGTTCATACTGGTGATTTGTCATACCAGGTAAAAAATGTGGAGGGCAGAGGGTTATCCGTTATATGCAGAAGGAGGTATATATGCCGATGGCAGGATTGACTGAACAGGACTGATTTGTCCAGATATCTCTGCTAATAAGCGGTTTATCTCCTCAAATTCATCAGGATAAGATATATCCGCCTTCTCATACTGAACAATTGCGGTTTCAAGTGCAATCTTTGCTTCACTAATCCGGTTCAGATGGTATAATATCCGCCCTTTTCCGGCATAGGACGCCCAATTGGACACCGGACCTTTTGCATAGGAGATTGCATTGGAATATGCATCCAAAGCTGAAAGGTACCGCTTCTGACCTTCGAGGGCAAGACCAGTTCCATACCAGGCATCAGATGATGAGGGCTGAATCTCAATAGCATTTTTAAAAGCATTATATGCTGCACGGTAATTACCGCCATCAAGGGCTGCATACCCTTCAGCAACAAAATCTTCAAAACTTCTGGGTACTTCTGTCGGAATCGGAGTGTACCCATAATCCAGGACAGTACTCATCAGATTTTGATCTATCTGTGCCAGTAACCAGCTTGGAGCAGAAAAAAGACTGCCATGAGACCACCCATCATCATCTACTATCATACCAGATGGAACAAAACCTCCACTATATCCTGAAACCGGTGCAGCGGTTGTACAGGAGATAAAACAGGAGAGCACTAATACTGACATGACCATTAAAGGAGTCAGGACTGTAGAAGTCATACACAATTGATCTCATACGAGAAATAAATACATTCCCATAAACAATTATAAAAAAAAAAGATTCACTTTGTTTTTTCAAGTGTTTCTTGTGCAGCATCATAGTCGCCAAGCATCTCATAAACCTGCGCAAGATCCAGGTACATTGATACCAGCTCATCAGGCAGATCTTCCCCGGACTGCTCGTACTGACTGATAGCAAGAGTAATAGCCTCTTTTGCATTCTCAAACTGGTTAAGGGCAAGACAGGATCTACCCTTTCCGGCATTCGGGCCCCAGCTTGATGCAGATTTTTTAGAGAATGAAACTGCCTTAGAATATGCATCAATAGCAGAGAGATATCTTTTCTGATTTTCAAGGGCAAGTCCCCGCCCATACCATGCCTCGGTTGATGCACTGTTTATTGCCAGTGCCTTTTCAAAGGATTTAAGTGCGTCCTTATTATTTCCTTTTTCCAGGAAAATCCATCCTTCATTTACCAGATCCATTGCAGTCGGAGGCACTGGTGTAGGTTCCTGCAGCTTTATTCCAAAGTAATCCATCTGGCTCAGTTCTTTGGATTCATCATCAAACTGTTCAAGAAGCCAGTTTGGTGCAGAAAAAAGACTGCCATGAGACCATCCGTCATCAGATGCCAGCACCCCTGCAGGAATGAAAAATCCTACAAGGATGAGATTGATAAACAAAATCCTGATATTCATTCTTCAATGATTATGAGAAAAAAGAATAAAAATATGTCAGGTGGTTAAACAAGATACCTTACTGGTGATCATGGTTCCCGTTCTTTTTCTCTTCTTCGAACTTTTTCATCTCAATATCCCTGAGATCTTTTCGCTTAATTTTCCCGGAAATAGTCTTTGGAAGTTCTTTTACAAATTCAATCTTTCTTGGGTATTTATATGGAGCAGTAATGGACTTGACATAATCCTGGATATTCTTAGCCAATTTGTCAGACGGTTCAAAATCAGTTTTAAGGACGATAAACGCTTTTACAACAAAGCCCCTTATGATGTCAGGTGAACCAACTACCGCAGCCTCCTGAACGTCCTGATGTTCAAGAATCGCACTTTCAACCTCAAATGGTCCGATTCTGTACCCGGATGCCTTTATTACATCATCATCACGGCCGACAAACCAGAAATACCCATCCTCATCCTTTATCGCACGATCTCCGGTATAGTAAAATCCATCCCTGGTCGAGTTTGCATTTGCCTCTTTATTATCCCAGTATTCCATGAAAAAACCAATCGGCCGCGGATTTATTTTAATGGCGATGGAACCTTCTTCCCCTGGCTTTACCTGCTTTCCATCTTCGTCATGAAGCTCGATAGCCCAGCCAGGTGTTGGTTTTCCCATGGAACCATATCTTGGTTCGATGCTGGGAAATGTACCAATGCAAAGAACCGTCTCAGTCTGACCATATCCCTCGTATATTTCAAGACCGGTTGCATCTTTCCAGGCTTTGATAACTTCCGGATTAATGAGTTCTCCCGCACTCACACAATGTCTGAGTTCTGAAAAGTCGTATTTTCGCAGATCAGCCATTATCAGCATACGATAAATGGTTGGTGGTGCACAAAATGTGGTTATCCCGTACTTCTCAATGATAGGAAGAAGCTCAGTTGCATTAAACTTACTCCGGTAATCATAAACAAAGACCGCAGCACCTTCAATCCACTGACCAAAGAGTTTTCCCCATGCAGATTTTGCCCAGCCGGTATCAGAAACAGTAAAATGCAGGTCATTATTTCTTACATCATGCCAGAAACGGGCAGTAACTATATGACCAAGAGGATAATCATGCGAGTGAAGAACCATCTTTGGTTCACCAGTTGTTCCCGAAGAAAAAAATATTACCATCGGATCGGAGGATTTGGTCTTTCTCATACCTTTCAGGTTGATGATCCTTGATGAGACCGGTGCAGGATAGATAAGCTCACGCGGGTATGAAAGCCAGCCATCCCGTGTGCCATCAACAACCATCTTTGTCTGAAGTGTCGGGCAGATATCAGCAATCTCATCGACCTTGTGGGCATTTTCCACGTCAGTGATGACCATTTTAGCTTCTGAAGCATTAATCCGGTATTCAAGATCCTTGGGGGTCAGCATGGTGGGAGCAGGAATGTATACAGCTCCGGTTTTGATAAGGGCAATAACCATGAACCACCATTCAGGCACACGGTGAAGCATGATAAGAACACGATCGCCTTTGCCGATCTTGTACTTGATCATCATGTTGACAATTTCGTTTGACCTCTTCGAAAGGTCCCTGAAGGTAAAGAACTTTTCATCCCCTTTTTGGTTGGTCCAGACCATGGCTATCTTGTTTCTATCCTTCTTTGCCCATGCATCAACCACGTCAAACCCGAAATTGAAATATTCCGGCACCTCTATCCTGAAATTACGATAAGTCTCATCATAATTCTGAATATTATGACGCTGCATAACAGGAGAGTCATCAATAATCGGACTTGACTGCCCGCATGGGTAAATACCATAGCCGGAGAGTTTTCTAAGCTGCCTGGTACATGCCTCATTAATCCAGTCAGAACGGGAAATCTGCCTTACAACACATTCCTGATCAATCCGGCGAGTCAGATCATCATCCATTGTAATAGAAAAACGAACCATCTACAGTAATCTGGTGCACCAGATTGTAAAAGAGTTGTGAAAGGGTGAACCAGTATTTATTCAGATATCCGGGTTTATACACATGAGTAACAGATCAGTTACCGGTTGTGCTACCTTCACGCACCATGGTGATAGCTTTCTTCGGACACTCAACAGCACAGATGCCACAACCTTTGCAAAATACAAGATCAATCTCGTAACTCTCGTTGATAACTCCGTCAGGGCAGTACATGGCACACATGCCACATGCATTACAGGTATCCCTGTCAACAACCGGCCTGAAAACCCTCCATGTCCCGGTATTGCCACAGGCCCCTTCACGAGGTTTTGACATTGCAAGCCTGTCACGTCTCTCCATTCAGACCATCTCCTCGTAAGCCACCAATGCAGCTTTCAAATTTCTTTCATCTGAGAAAGTCTCTTTTATCGCAGCAGCAGCTGATTCACGTGAGAAAAGACCCATTTTTGCAAGTGCACCAATAACAGGAGTGTTCAGGATAGGACTTCCCGCAACAACAAGATTCAGTTTCAATGCAATTCCAGTCAGATCCACGTGCTGAACATTATAATTTTCAGCCTGTTCTGGAACTTTTGGTGCATTAATCAGAACCTTTCCATCTGGTTTTAACCCTTCAAAGACATTTACCAGGTCCAGGATAGAAGAATCAAGAACCACCACAAGGTCAGGACTATGAATCTGCGAATATATTTTGATGGGCTTATCATCAATCCTGATAAATGAGACGATCGGAGCACCTCTTCTTTCTGCACCGTAAAATGGAGCAGCAGTTGCAAACTTACCGTCCCTGAACGAAGCCAGAGCCATCAGCTTTGCAGCAGTAACTCCTCCCTGGCCACCACGGGAATGAAGCCTTATCTCGTACATCAGGCATCAACTCCAAACCAGAACTCTTCCCCGACGCGCCTGTTCCTTACAAAACCTGCGATATCATTGAAAGTCACTTCCTGACCACCAAGTCCTGCTATGACATTGTAACAGTCCTTTCCGGTCTTTGCACGGATGGAAGAAGCAAGAATTCCACCAAACCCGAATGAGTAGTTCCTGTCAATTACCACCAGTTCACGGTCACCAGGGTTCAGTTCAGGGAATGGCCTTATCCACCTGACACGCATGGAACCAGCCTTGATTCCCTCGTTTCGCAGAATATCCACGGCAACTTCTGCTTCTTTGCCAAGTGTCCCCATCGACAGTATCAGAACTTTTGCATCATCACACCTGTAATCTTCGGTCCAGGAATATTTCCTTCCGAACTTACTTGCAAATGCCTCTTCAGTCTCTTTGATCACATGAACTGAGTCTCTCATGGACCGCTCGATATCGTACCTGATCTTGAAGTAATCAGCAGATGAGGTCATGCATCCGTACCCCATTGGTGCGTTTGTGTTTATTGCATGGTCGAGAACCAGCGGGGGAATGAAGTCAGAAACCAGGCTCTCATCCAGCTGTTGCGAGATGTGAGAGAGAGTAAATCCATCAAGATTGACCATCACAGGCAGGTAAACCCGGCGGTCCTCTGCAATTCTGAACGCCATGAGGGTTGCATCATATGCTTCCTGGACGGTTGACACATACACCTGCAACCACCCGGTGTCTCTTGCCTGAAGAGCATCCGTGTGCTCTGCCCAGACATTCCAGCCAGGTCCCAGCGCCCGGTTAACATTCGCCATGACAATCGGCAGTCTTGCACCGGCAGCCCAGTTGACCATCTCCTGCATATATAAAAGCCCGTGTGAGCTTGTGGCGGTAAAGGTCCTGACACCAGTTATACTTGCACCAATGCATGCAGCCATAGCCGAATGCTCACTCTCAACCGGGATATATTTTGATTTCAGGCTGCCGTTTGTGACATAATTTGCAATCTGTTCAACAATCTCAGTCTGGGGAGTTATAGGGTATGCAGCAACCACAGCAGGATTTGCCTGTCTTACTGCAGCTGCAACCGCATTGTTTCCGGTGGATAAGGTCAGCATGTTCTCTCCGCCTCAGCCTTTAATAAACGCAGGTTTCGTTCAATTTCCCCCTGCATCACCTTGATTTTATCATCAGACATGCTTGAAAACCGCCCCTGCATCTTCAGGTAGTCTTCAAGAGGCGCGGGTTTTATCATTGCTGCCTTTGTCGGACCACTCAGGGTCAGGGTATCGTACTCACGTTCATACATGGCCCATATACCGGTTTTAACTGCCATTTTTCCGACCTCGATGGTCTGTGATGCATCATATCTCCAGCCTGGAGGACAGGGAGCCAGGATATGCATGAATTTTGGTCCCTTGACTGACAATGCCTTCTGTACCTTTTTCACAAGATCCTGCGGGTACGCACTACATGCCGTTGCCATGTATGGCAGGTGATGTGCGGCGATAATCCTGTCAAGATCCTTTTTAACATGTGTCTTTCCGCCAGGGGTGGTTGTTGTCCTTGCCCCAAGAGGAGTTGATCCTGATCGCTGCATACCCGTGTTGCCATAAGCTTCGTTATCATAACAGATGTAAAGGAAGTTTGTTTCACGTTCAAGTGCACCGGAAAGTGCCTGAATACCGATATCAACCGTTCCTCCGTCACCGGCATATGCAATAACATTGGTGTTTTTTTCAAGTGTTTCAAATGCCGCAGCCATTCCTGATGCAACAGCCGCCGCAGCAGCAAAAGCAACATTATACACCGGTATATTAAACGACGTATTTGGCCAGACCCCCTGCAGAACACTGGTGCAACAGGCCGGAACTACCAGAACGGTATCTGGTCCGGCTGCTTTAAGCACGTGTCTGAGAATGAGGGACGAACTGCACCCTGCACAGGCAGAAGTACATTTACATATATATTCGTTCGCAGAAGTCCCTGACATGACAATCTGTACCCGTTAGTATGTAATGATAAATAATGATAGTTTTACATCCCGGCCAATAGTGACATATCAGCTATGCACAAAAGAATCGTCGGCAGTGCTCTGGTCTGGATGAATAAATTGTACAATAAAAAGATTCATTCTCCAATGGCCTTAGAAAAGGACATGAATCAGGGTACCTGGTCATAGAATCACTATCACGAAACATTGCAAGATCTTTACCTCCGAGCCGTGCAAAAAATCTCTCTTTCGTCAGGGTAAAATGACAGAAATGCTGAGAGTCGCTGATACTTCTTT
>JAQVIE010000071.1 GCA_028695895.1 Methanospirillum sp.
TGCTGATAATTATATTGAGATGGTAAAAGGCAGGCTGTATTCCGATTCATTGGATCGTGACGGGGCATGTGTTGCAATCCGGACTTCACTGAATGCCGTCTGCCGGATGCTTGCACCTTTTACCCCGTACTTTGCAGAAGAGGTCTGGTCATTCATGGAAGAGAGCTCAGTTCACCAGGAGCCATGGGTATCATTCTCATATGAGGATGAAGAGGCTGCCTTATCTGGTGAGATCTTAGTACAGGTTATTTCTGAGATAAGAAGGTACAAACATGACAAGGGGCTTGCCCTTAATGCACCACTTGGAGAGGTGACGGTTTACACTCCGGTTCATGTTGATGATGCCGGAGATGGCGGAATGGCAACAAACTGTTCCCTTACCTGGAAGACGGGCATGCCTGAACTTACTCAGGTTGTCAGCGGAGTTAAGTTTGATATGGGTATCATCGGGCCAAAACTCAGGGGTAAAGCAAAAGGGTTTATGCAGGCAGTTGAAGCATTACCAAAAGAGAGCCTTGTAACGGTTCCGCCAATGGTGATCATCGATGGAGAGGAGATAGCAGTGCCAGAAGGATCGGTTCTTCCACAGCTTTCCTATACTGTTGCAGGAGCAAGTGTTGACCTGATTCCAGTTAGTGATAACCTTGTAATTACGATCAATCAATAACTATTCTTTTATGGGTTTATTCATACCGTTTTTTTTGGAAAAAGTCAAAAAATCCCAATTTTCATTTTTTCTTCTTCTTTTTCAGTTCATCATACCGGAACCTGATCGTCTCACCTGCAACCTTTAGTATATGTTCAGGCGGTAATGTGCCGTCCAGTATAAGGAACCGTGTTTTATCCTCTTCCACCAGCTGCATATAATTTTCATGAACTTTTATCAGCACTGGTTCCTGCTCAAAATGTTCCCCCTTTTTCCGTTTACCTGTCCGTTCAAGGGCAACAGAAACAGGAACTGCAAGCAGGATGGTAAGGTCAGGCAGAATCGTCCATCCGTGATGAACAGCACGGAGCCAGGAAAGCGGGTCCGGGATAAAACCATCCAGGGTAACCTGCTGGTATACAAGTCTGCTGTCAATATACCTGTCAGAAATAACAAGGCGATCTTCGCCAAGTGCAGGTTTTATAACTTCCCTTAGATGGGCTGCATGGTCGGCAACAAAAAGAAGGGCCTCTGCAATGGGATCGGAATGTTCCCTGATGGCACGACGGACTGCTTCACCAATCCAGGTTGAACCAGGTTCACAGGTGATAACAGGGTCAAGGTCTGCAAGATAAGGCCCAAGAGCTTTATGAAGAGTTGACTTCCCGCTTCCATCAATACCTTCTATTGTTACGAGCAAAATGCCCCCTCCTTATATACTCAACCGGGATATTGCCATTATGAACGGCGGTTGCAATAATTGCTCCATCAAACCCTGCTTCATCCAGGAGATGCAGGTCTTTTTCAGATGACACCCCGCCGCCCCAGAGAAGGGGGCCGGTATACGCTTTCCTGAACGCAAAAAGCCTTTCTCTGTTTAGTCCCCGCTCCGTTCCGACACCTCCAATGTCAAGGAGAATGATAATCTCAAACCTGTACCTGTCACAGGATGAGAGAAATGACACCGGGTCTGAATTCCATGGAATTACCTTGTCATTTTTTATATCCACTGACAGAACCCCACCGGTAAATTGATCCAGGGTATATGCAGCGGTTTCAGTCCCTACGATATTACAGACTCCGTTAATAGTTAGCAAATCATCAGGCCCACTGCAACCACGGTCTAAAAGTATGCGTTCTGTTTTCTGTGCAAGGACAGGAATAAGGGCATCATGATCTCCGGTTTTAGAGATCCGGTCCAGATCTGCGATATATAAAAATCTGGGTTTAACCTGTTCAATAAATCCAGCCGGTTCAGCGGTGTCTGCGTATAATGAGGTCACTGGAATGTAATGCTCCCTCATACCGCTTTTTCCATGAACTATTTGGCCGGATTTTAAATCAGTGGCAAGATATAAGTCCATATTACAAACGTAATCACTATTTAGATACCGGTTCCATAAAATGTATGCAGTTGCTTGTCAGCCCAGCAACATTAGAAGAAGCAAAGAAGGCTCTTTTAGCCGATATTGTTGATGTGAAACGCCCCGAAGAAGGATCTCTTGGAGCCTCTTTTCCCTGGATAATCAGGGCAATTAAAGAACTATCTCATAAACCTGTGAGTGCAGCTATCGGAGATTTTGACTATAAACCAGGAGGAGCAGCTCTTACTGCTCTTGGAGCTGCAGCAGCCGGTGCAGACTTTGTTAAGGTCGGGCTGATGTTTGATGGAATTGAAGAGGCAGAGATGTTTATAAATTCTGTCACACGGGCAGTGAAAGAGACATTTCCGAAGAAATCTGTTGTTATTGCAGCTTATTCAGACTGGGAACGCCTTGACACAATATCACCTTTTGACATGGCACCCCTGGCAAAAAAAGCAGGAGCCGATATCTCCATGGTCGACACCGGAATCAAGGATGGAAAATCCACCTTTGAATTCATGGATGAAGCATGTCTTGGTGAGTTCACAGAGTTAAACCGTAAACTTGGGATTAAAACCGCCCTTGCCGGATCACTAAAATTTGAGGATATCGAGGTCTTAAAGCAGATAAATCCTGATATCATAGGGGTGAGAGGAATGGTTTGTGGTGGAGACCGCAGAGCAGTGGTGCAGGAAGAACTTGTTTTAAAGGCAGTCAATATGGTCCATTAAAAATGTATATCGAAAAATTACAGGCAGAAACCGGACTTACTTTTGATGACATTCTGCTTATCCCTGCTGCTTCAGACGTAGAGCCTGATCAGGCAGATGTCACCACCCATTTTTCACGTAATATTCCTCTGAATATTCCATTGGTCAGTGCGGCGATGGATACAGTCAGTACATCATCAATGGCTGTTGCCCTTGCCCGTGCCGGAGGAATTGCTGTCATTCACCGAAATATGTCTCCCGAAGAAGAGACAGAAGAGGTCAGGAAAGTCAAGCGCGAATCTGAGATAATTCAGCGTGAAGTTCTGACTGTCACACCAGACTCACTTATTTCAAATGTTGACCGGATGATGACCTATCATGGGATCGGTGGCGTCCCGGTTGTGGAAAACGACAAGGTAATAGGCATTGTAAGTAAGCGCGACCTTCGTGCAATTGTCAGCAGGATTGGCAACAAACCGGTCAAATCAATTATGACTCACGAACCGATCGTTGCAAATGAAGGGATATCCATTGATGATGCATTTGATCTGATGTATTCCAGGAAGGTTGAACGGCTTCCTGTTGTTGACAGTAAAGGAGCACTGACTGGTATCATTTCAATGCAGGAACTACTTGAAAAACGTCAGTTTCCAAATGCAATCAGGGATAAAAATGGCAATCTTCGTGTTGCCGCAGCAGTAGGACCTTTTGACCATGCCAGGGCAATGATGCTTGTTGAGGCAGGAGTTGATGCTGTCATTGTTGACTGTGCCCATGGACATAATCTCAACGTTGTAAAAAGTGTCAGGGATATTAAAGGCAGTGTCCCGGTTGATGTCGTCGCTGGCAACATTGCAACAAAAGAGGCCGCAAAAGCACTTGTTGATACGGTGGACGGTCTTAAAGTCGGAATTGGCCCGGGCTCCATCTGTACAACAAGGGTGGTTGCCGGTGTTGGTGTCCCTCAGGTTACCGCAATTGCCTCTGTTGCCGAGGTTACAAAAGATGCGGATGTTCCCATCATTGCCGACGGGGGAA
The DNA here is from genome assembly GCA_028695895.1 of Methanospirillum sp. Taxonomy (GTDB): domain Archaea; phylum Halobacteriota; class Methanomicrobia; order Methanomicrobiales; family Methanospirillaceae; genus Methanospirillum. The sequence continues at coordinate 3,759 of JAQVIE010000071.1, forward strand.
TAAGGTTCTCAGGAGATGTGGCAAAAGCCATTGCTGCAGGTGCAGACACGGTAATGATGGGCAATCTTTTTGCCGGAACAGATGAATCACCAGGACAGATTGTCACCATTCAGAGCAGAAAACATAAACAATACCGGGGTATGGGTTCTCTTGGGGTCATGAGTTCAGGTGTATCTTCTGACAGGTACTTCCAGAAAAAGGAGATAGGAAAGACAAAGTTTGTACCGGAAGGTGTTGAGGGAGTCACTCCATATGTAGGCCCTGTAGCTGATGTTATCTACCAAATCATCGGTGGTTTGAAATCGGCGATGGGATATACCGGAGCGCGTAACATCAGGGAGATGCATGAAAAGACTAAATTCATAAGAATTACTCAGGCAGGGTACCATGAGAGCCATCCTCACAATATCACCATCACTGATGAAGCTCCAAATTACCGAATCTAATAAATACTCCTTCGCCCTAACATAAGGTTAGTGATGCTGGAACAGGCAGAGCTGGCCCGGCTTCTGGATATTCTTGGAAACCGAAACCGAAGAAGAATTATTGAACTTCTCCGGGAAAAGCCCTGTTTTGTGACTGAGATATCAGAACGGCTGATGTTATCCCCCAAAGCCGTTATTGATCATCTTCAGATGCTCGAGGGTGCACGTATCCTGGGATTTCGAAATGATGACAGGAGAAGAAAGTATTACTACCTTGAGCATGACATCTGTATCCAGGTACATCTGGACGCCCAGAGCCATGATCTGATCCCGGTTATTCTCTCCGGCGAACAACGCCTCCTCCTCTCTTTGCAAAAGCTGAGGCAGATGATCCATGAACGTGATGAACTTGCCAGGAAACTGGAAGAGAAGGAACTTGAGATTGATCACCAGATAAGTGAGGTCCTCCATGAAGGCAAACGTTCCGGATGTGGAGAAGAAAGCATGCTGGTATCAGTTGCTCTTGCACACGGGGCAAAGAATGCTATTGAGATACGGGATCTGACAGACCTTCCTCCGGAGACGGTAGACAGTACCCTCCGCCAGTTGATGGACGAAGGTATCGTATGCAGGAAAGGAACAGCATTAGAACTCAGAGGTATTTATGCCGAATAATCCCTACGATGAACTGCTCAAAAACCTGGTAAAACTCCTTGAGCAGATATCATCATTAGAACAGAATATGAGAAGGATGCAGGATGGACCACCAGCAAAACCAGGTATCATTGGATGTGCAATTATTGCCGGAGGGCTGGTTCCCCAGGAATCGGAAATCTTTAACCACAGGCATGAACAAAAAACCGGTCTGACCTATGAGATAGTTGATGCAGGAATGACTGCTTATCTTACTGTTCAGCTTCCGCCCCACCTTTGTGTTGAACCATGTGTGGAGTTTACTGAGCGAAGATGCAGTATCAGCACGCAGGGTCTCTCCGGAGCTATTGATCTGCAGTTTTCAATAATACCTGAAACTTCTTCATGGACATTCTGCAATGGAGTGCTTGATTTAACACTGGAAAAGAAACCTGAAGAGTTTGCGGAGATTGATCCTGATTTTTTTCCCGAAACAGAATATTTCTAAAACTCTCCTCTTTTTGGATCCCGTTTCAATTAATATATCACCACTGCTTGCTGATATTTATTTATGATTGTCGTGATAGGTGGTGGACCGGCAGGGCGGTTCGCAGCTATGCGGCTTTCCAAAGGAGGAAAGAAGGTCTGCCTGGTTGAAAAAAGATCCGCGGGTGTCGGAGGGCAGTGCCTGCACCAGGGATGTATGACAATTTGCGCTTTAAATGATGTTGCAAGGTTCATCGACCTGGCTGGAGTTTTTAGAAATTATGGGTTTATTGATTCTCCTGGCATGGTTTCATATCCTGTTCTGATTCAGAAGATGCAGGAGACAATCAGAATTATCACAGGTGTTCTTGACCAGGAGACAAAACAGGCTGGAGTAAATATTGTTCAGGGCTCTGCAGAAATCCAAGGGTCAACTCTGTTTATTGATGGTGTTAAAACCCCGTATGAAGCTGTCATTGTTGCGTCAGGAGCACATCCAAGGATCCCTGATATTCCCGGCTGTTGTCTTTCTGGTGTGTATACTGCCCATTCCATCCTTTCAATGCCGAATCTTCCTAAGAAGATGGTTATTATCGGAAGTGGTGTCATTGCAGCAGAATTTGCCTATATCTTCAGTTCATTTGGATCAGATGTCACAATCCTCGCCCGCAGCTCATTATTAAGAACCTTTCCTATGCAACTGGTAAAGGAAGCCAGGAAAGATCTCAGCAAGGTAACGATTGAAGAAGGTATTACCATAGCAGGAATCAGCGGAGATAGCAGTGTAACTGGAGTCATGTTAAGGGACATGGATGGTATACGGGAGATTACTGCTGATGCAGTTCTGCTTGCAACCGGAATGATCCCGAACATTGGTTTTATTTCAGGTATTGAGTGTGATTCAGATGGTGCATTAATAGTAAATGATCGGATGGAGACCTCAGTTCAAGGGATATATGCAGCCGGTGATGTCACAGGTACTGGTTTTCTGACACCTGTTGCAAGGCATCAGGGGCGAAAAGCTGCTGATGCAATACTGGGCAACCCTTTTGAACCAGATCTGGTTGCAATACCACAGGCAATCAAATTAAAACATGATCTTGCATTCTGCAGAATGCCAGGTGAAGTCAGAAAGAGGTTTTCAATCCCCGGACCTGCCGGACCTGGTACATTCTGGGATGTTGCAAATCATCATACAGGTTCGGCAACCATCGAACTTGACAATGAAGGATAATTAACTGGTCTTGCAGAAGCATCCCCCGCATCTTCTGTTGCAATGGCCTATCTTGGATGGATGATG